>VSOD01000185.1 GCA_009774655.1 Lachnospiraceae bacterium | reverse complement strand
CACATCAGAACATTGAAAGCGGTGTTACAGCTCCGCTTTATTTGTCGTTCCATCAAACCGACTGTGAATAGTAACAGCTTTTGCAGAAATACCTTTTTATCCCTCTTGACATCTTTCAGAAAAGACAGCAAAATGAAAGTATCAACAATAAAAGAGATGCCTGGCTGACTCTTTTTTCCAACGACAATCCGGATACGATTATCAAGCTGATCACAGAATATCCCGAATTTCTGGAAATATATGAAGAAGCCTACAGGATCTGTCTGAATATAGAAAGGGTGATGGGAATGTTTTCTGAGGAACTGGCTATTCTCGACCGGAATACTGTAAAGTATATGATAGATGAAATGCAGAATGAAATTGATGAACAGAAACATACCATTGATGAACAGAGCCATGCTATTAAAGAACAAAGTCAAACAATCGAAAGAATGCAGAAAGAATATCACAAATCTATTACAAATACAATAGACATTCTTCGCAGTCTGAATTTGTCGGATGCAGAAATTATCGCACGTATATGTGACAAATATCAGATTCAGGAATCACAGGTTCTTCCATACTTTTAATATGCCAGAAACAATATACCGGAAACAATTCGAGTAGACATATCCGTAACAGGGTAGTAGGAGCTACCGTATATGGCTTCTGCAAGAACCGGAAACAGAAATTTGTTATGTCGTTTACTATAATATACTGTCATTATTGCTATTGCTCTGCTGATCAAGTATAATGATACTATATTGAAGAACCTGCATTTATTAATAAAGATCACAAAAGAGGAAAAATATGGCACAGACTTATTTATCGCAGGCAGTGGATGCTGCAAACGACGCAGGCACTTATGATACGAATGTTAAATTCCTGCTTGCGGACAGACAGATCCTTGCCCGTATCCTGAAATACGCCGTCAGTGAATTCCAGGATATGCCGATCAATGAAATCATGTCCTGCATCGGCAACGATATCGAAATCGGCAGTAAGCCGCTGGATGCCGGATTATCTAATTTAGGGCGCATTAAAGACTCTAACACCGAAGATAATATCCCGGGCGAGGGGATCATCTTTTACGATATCCGCTTTACTGCATATCACAGACAATCAGAAATGAAAATACTGATCAACGTAGAGGCTCAAAAGTCATCTGACCCATCGAGTCTTGGCTATCATCTGGAAAACAGGATCGTCTTTTACATGGCACGGATGATCTCCGCACAGAAGCAGACTGAATTTTTCCACAGCGATTATGACAGCCTGAAAAAAGTCCGGAGTATCTGGATCTGTATGGACAGCAGTGACGATGGCGATTCTATCATAGAGCTTGGTTTTAAAAACAAGAATGTCTTCGGAAATAGATCAGATTCGTATCATACGGATTTAATGAAAGGAATCATTATCAATATCAGAAACGGCGAAAATCTGAAGGCTTCTCAAAATATCCTCATCGATATGCTGGAAAAACTGCTTTCACAGATGGATACCGTCGAAAAGAAGCGTCTACTGACCAAAGACTACGGAATGATAATGACTGCCGAATTAGAAGGGAGGATACAGATCATGTGCAACCTGTCAGAAAATATTGAAGCAAAAGGCATTGAGAAAGGCATTGAAAAAGGTATTGAGAAAGGTATTGAGAAAGGTATTGAAACAGAGCGCATCAACGCAATAAAACGGATGCTCAAAGCAGGAGCCACCAAAGAACAGATCTTATCCTACGGTTATACTGAGAAAGAATTATCACAACTAACTCCTTAGAACTATCTGCCGTTTACGCAACACCTTTGTATATCTAATGCCTTGATATCTGGAGATGACTTAAAAACGTTTAAAATGGATTCGGTAAGATCAATCCAGTTTTCCTTTTCGCTTCTGAATTGTTCCATGTTGATCTTAAGGCGAGGGTTTTAACCCCACTATACAGACAATAAAATGCTAAAAGTATGTCAAAAAATAATCATGGGGAAGCAATCTAATACGCCACCCCCTATGTCCTGTATAACGAATTACCCTCGAAAAAAGTCAAAACTTTTTTCATAGTATACCTCTATTCGCTTATGGTTGCATATCACAGGGAACAGACCAACACGCCTTTAACAAAATTGCATTTGAGTGATGAAATGATTGTGCTTTTGAAAAGCGGCCGGATTAACAACCGCCTGCTGTGCAAACTTGCCACCCACAGGGATTTTACAAATTAAAAATGCGTATATTTCAAATTTTTCTACACATACTGTTCTTAACGTCCACATAATCTGCAAATATGATATCAATAGTCAAAATCTTTCATCCATATGATTATATTGATTATTATGATAATATCGATTATATTTAAATAATAATATCAATACAATAAAGAAAGGAAACGAATATCCCCATGAATCCAAAAGCACTCTTTCAGTTATCCTACGGCCTCTACGTCGTATCTACAAAACATGACAAAAAAATGAATGGCTGCATCATCAACACAGTCACTCAGGTGACAGACGACCCGAAGCAGATCGTCGTGGCCATCAACAAACAGAACCTAACCTGTGAGCTGATCCAAAAATCCGGAATCCTTTCTGTCTCCATCCTCTCTGAGACGGCACCTTTTTCCCTGTTTCAGCGTTTTGGATTCCAAAGTGGAAGCACCGTGGATAAATTTATAGATATCCCTTTTTCCATGACAGGCCAGGAACTTCCTTATCTCACAGAACATGTCACTGCCTACCTGGACTGTAAAGTCATAAACAGTTACGACCTCGGTACTCATATGCTTTTCCTGGCATCTGTATCGGACTGCGATGTCCTTTCCGGTGAAAAGGCGATGACCTACTCCTTCTATCATGAATATGTCAAACCAAAGCCTGAAAATACTTCTGTGAAAGGCTGGCGATGCGTCGTCTGCGGATATGTCTATGAAGGAGAAGAACTTCCTCCGGATTTTGTCTGCCCATGGTGCAAACACGGCATAGAAGATTTCGAAAAAATCCTGTAGGAAAGGGATTTATCTCATTCAATCATTCAGTGATACCCTCTTCCTCTGCCCGCAGTTTACAGCCGTTCTCATAGGAATTGATCTCACAGATTTCCGCCTTGTCCTGACTGACACAGAAACTACAGGAAGGACAGGGCTTCTTTACTCCCGCAAAATCACGGGGAACAGCCTTACCCTCCGCGTTATGCCTGCAGGTACTGCACCAGCAGGAAGCACATGCCGCAAATAAAGAAATTTCAATCGTATCATGTTTATCATCAACTTTAGTATCTTCTGCCGATATATAATCAAAAAGATTTATCTGGCCTTCAATCTGTTTCTTCATATGTATAGGTATCCCCGATCTAAGATTTTTATTCATTTCCCGCACTATTTTTCCATGTCATAATCTCTTTAAGCCGCTCCCCGGTCTCCTTCTCTTCCCCCTCTGTGGTCGGAATATAGTACCGCCTGTCCTGCAGAGTATCCGGCAGACACTTCATTCTGGTCAGTTTCTCTTCCGTATCATGAGCATAACAATATCCTTTCCCATAGTGCAGCGCTTCCATCAACTTCGTAGGAGCATTCCTGATCTGCAGCGGCACAGGCTCTGCGGGAAAATCATGGATATCTTTTTTGGCGGCCTCGCAGGCTCTGTACAGGGCATTGGACTTAGGAGCCATGGACAGATAGACCACAGCATGCGTCAAATGCACATCACACTCCGGCATTCCAAGAAAATGACAGGCCTGATAGACAGAAACCGCCACCTGCAGCGCTCTTGAATCTGCCATACCGACATCCTCGCTGGCGAAGCGTATCAGACGTCTGGCAATATACAGCGGATTCTCCCCGCCATCCAGCATCCGGTTCATCCAGTAGACCGCCGCATCAGGATCACTGTTTCGCATAGATTTATGAAGAGCGGATATCAGGTTATAATGCTCTTCACCTTTCTTGTCATAAAGCAGGGAGCGACGGTTCGTACATTCTACCAATGTCTCATCCGTCACGTGTATGGTTCCTTCTCTGTCAAGCTGACTGTTGATCACCGCCATCTCCAGCGTATTTAAGGCTGTCCTGCCGTCTCCGTTGGCAAAACGCGCTATGGCACGAATCTGTTCCTCGGAGATCACAATCTGTTGATTTCCAAATCCTTTCGGACTCTCCAAAGCGTGCCTCAGCAATTCATACAAATCTTCTTCTTCCAGCATTTTCAGCACAAATACCTTACATCTGGACAACAGAGCCGAATTGATCTCAAAAGAAGGATTTTCCGTAGTGGCTCCCACCAGAACAATACTTCCCTTTTCCACAAATGGCAGAAACGCGTCCTGTTGTGCCTTATTGAAACGATGGATCTCATCCACAAAAAGCAAGGTATTGATTCCCATCCGCCTGCTGCCCTCAGCCTGCTCCATCACCTGCCTGATTTCCTTAATACCGCTGGTCACTGCGCTGAAATCCACAAAATCAGCCCTTGTCATACCGGCAATGATCCGCGCCAGCGTAGTTTTCCCTACACCAGGAGGCCCCCAGAAGATCATGGAAGAAATCTGATCCTGCTCGATCAGACGCCGTAACATCTTCCCTTCACCCAGAAGATGCTTCTGTCCCACATAATCCTGCAATGTCTCCGGCCGCAGCCTGCTGGCCAGCGGAGCGCTTGTGATCCGGTTATCGAATAAACTCATCTGTTCCATCGTTCTTCCATTATCTCCATTATAAATAACATATGTTTTTATATATTTTATGGTATCATTTACAGGTAACGACATTAGAAATTTCGTTTTTGGACTTGCAGTAGCTACCGCATATGACTGAAAAAAAATCCATCATGACCAGTCAATCCAACATATTTACTATACCACACTATCAGCCAATCGTATGGTAAAATTATTGTAATTCACAAAAAAACACCCATTTTACAGGGATGCAACCGCAACTTACCATAAAAAAACTTAAAAGCAACATGAAATTGATAGAGTTTACATCAACTTTTTTCTAAAATAGGAGACAGTTAAAGCAGACAGAATGATAACGATCAAAAATATCGACCGTTATAGAAAAGGAGAATTCACATGAGTTTAGGAGAAAATTTACAATTCTTAAGGAAAAAGGAAAACATCACACAGGAGCAGCTGGCAGAACAGCTTGGAGTTTCCAGACAGTCCATATCGAAGTGGGAATCTGATACCGCATACCCTGAAATGGAGAAACTTCTTCAATTATGCAAACTCTTTCAATGTACCATGGATGATTTGATGCAAAAAGAGATCAGCCAGATTTACGTAGAAGATAAGAGTAATTATGACAGACATTATAATGAATTCAGTAAATTCGTTTCTCTTGGCATAGGCCTGATCTTACTCGGCCTTTCTGCTACGATGCTGGTTTACGGCTTGAATTATTTCTTTGAGGGAGAACCGCTCACAGAAGATTTCTGCGGTATTATATTCCTGATTTTTCTTGTAGTCGGCATGGCAATCCTTATCCTGTACGGTATCCGCGATGATGATTTTAAGAAGAAAAACCCTCATATTGTAAACTTCTATCAGGAGAAAGAGATTGACAGCTTTAACAGAAAATTTTCGGTCATGGCCACTACAGGAATTTCTCTTTTTATCATAAATGTGATCCTGCTTGCAGGTTTTGATGCGATCTTTCCACAGATATCCGGGAACGAATACCTGGAGTCTTTCGAGATGTCCTTTTTCTTCCTGATTGTTTCGATCGCCACTACTATTATCGTTTACTACAGCACACAAAAAGATAAATACGACATTGAAAAATACAATCAACTCAATGACAAAAATTCCGACACTTACAAAAAAAGCGCCATGACATGTACTGTATGCGGCTGCATCATGTTGATTGCCACGATCTTATACCTGATCGCCGGTTTCGTATTCAATAAATGGGGAATGCCTTCCGTCGCAGTATTTGCCATCGGCGGTATCGGCTGCGCCATTGCCTCTATCATTATCAACTTCAAAAAATCACAGCAAATTTAATGGGTATAAAAGAGCCGGATTTTTCCGGCTCTTTTATACCCATAAATTTTATCACTGCCGCAGCCGTTCTATGATGCTGACTTTAGAAATTTGACGGTACAAAAGCGCCGGTATCGCCACAGTCAGGAGTATCAGGAACGGATAGATCACCAGCATGGGCCACATGACAAAGCGGTAAGTGAAAAACCAGATCCCGTTGGAAATTCCCCGCACGACTACCACGGAAAACAGACCTCCAAGAACAATCGATGTGACAATCGTTCCCACAGCATAATAAAATCCTTCAAAAGAGAGCATACGCTTTAACTGCCTGCCGGTCATGCCGATGCTTTGCAGCATGGCAAATTCTTTTTTGCGGGTGATAACACTTGTCAAAACAGAGTTCACAAAGTTTGCAATACCGATAATTCCAATAATGACGCTCAATGCTCCGCCGATGGTAATGATCAGGGAGGTCAAATCGTCAAAAGAGCTGACATATGTTGCTTTGGATTCAAAATCCATACCCGGTTCCACACTGTCGATATAGTCATTCAAAAACTCTGTCATTTCAGCCTCTGTTCTCTCTTTCACATCAAAGGTGAAATTGACCAGATGAGGATTATCGCACAGCGGCAGGAAGATTTCTGTTGGCAGATAGAACCGGGATTCTCCCGTGTTGCGGGTAGTAGCCGTATTCTCGTTAACCCGAACCTTTGCCATGATGGTAAAGTCATAGCTGTCAGTAATGGTGGAGGAAAGACCCTCCACTTCCAGATGGTTGATCTGCACTGTATCACTCACATTGATATCCGGGTTATCTATAACGGTTCCATCATCGTTACACTCCACACTCAACAGAATATACTTTCCTGATTTCAGCTTTTCCATGTCGATTGTCCCCTCTATGACCTCCATGTTATTCAGCAGAAAATCGTCTGCACCATATAGTCTTACACAGGGATTACCGTTCTCATCTTTGTTATAGCTGAAAAAGGCGTTGTGATTTGTAGAAAACGTTTCTTCCAGCATCCAGGAAGAATAGAGTCTGCCGCCATCCTCGAAGCTGTTATTTTGTTTGACCGCCTCGATAAAGTTCTCAGACAAGTCGTTTTTGCCTTCTTCAATCTTGTATTGGAAGTAGTCCACGTTAGAAATCACAAAGTCCCTATCCATAAATTTTGAGATATACTTGTCAATATCAAACCCGCCGGACAGGGTAAACACAGTATTGAACAGCACCAGACTAAGCGTCATGGATACAATAACCAATCCTGTTCGTTTGCGGTTCCGTCCAAGGTTCGCCAGAGCCATAAAGTGGAGCTTTGCTCCATGGGTCGATTTCCTGTCTTTTGCCCTGTACGTCCCAAATGCCGCCGTATCGTTTTCGGTATAGCGAATAGCCTCTATCGCGGAAACTGCACCGGCGATCTTCGCGGGCTTATGAACGCTGACAAAGACTGTAAAAAAAGTGAACACTGTGGAGCCAATAAAAATCAGCGGATTTACTGTCACCTTAATACCGGCGTCCGCCGTATAACTGGTCCCGTTCATCAGGAAAGGAACCAGCGCCCGGCCGATCAGGAAGCCTGTCAGCAAACCGACAGGAATACCAATCAGGGAAAGCCTAAACGCCTGCCGGTTGATCAACCGCTTGATCTGCCGCTTTGTTGTGCCCAGCGTTTTTAACTGTCCGTAGGACTGAATATCCTGAATGACAGAGATTTGGAAAATATTGTAGATAATCAAATATCCCGTCACGATAATCAGCAGTACACCCACAATGCCGGAAACAAGCATAGCCATATTATCTGACAGTACGCCGCTCTGATAGGCTGGACTGACACGGGCAATCACGTAATTGTCATCCTTCGGGCTGCCGCCCATTGTCTCACAGGTATAACCTGTTTCGGAAAGAAGCCGGTGGAGCCTTTCTTCTAAATCACCGTTTCCTCTGAACATCACATAGGCAGTGACAACGCCGGAGTAATCATTGTCTACAGGATAGGTATAAGTCAGAATATCCGAGTGCGCATCTACAAAGGATTTTGATACAATAAGCCTTCCAATATTACTCAAACTGTCCGTTTCCCAAAAGCCGCAGAGGATAAAATCGGTAGTGTACTCTGTCCCTTTAATTTCATAGGTCAATGAAACGGTTTCCCCAATCCGTGCCGGTACACCCAGGGCATTCAGCGTCTTTGTATCCGCGATGATCTCGTTTGACCCCTCGGGCCGGCGGCCTGTGGTAGGAGTATAACGGGCAAATTCCAACGCGATGTCATCCATATACCAC
>VSOD01000184.1 GCA_009774655.1 Lachnospiraceae bacterium | reverse complement strand
CACCAATATGACGATGGCGGGATTCTTTTATAATAAAGAGATATTTAATGAGCTGGGGATTGAGGAATTTCCCGGAGAGTGGAATGAATTTGTGGCAATGCTGGAAAAGATCAGGACCGAGAAGCCGGATGTGGTTCCGTGGTTCATTTTCGGAAGCGAAGCCTGGCATTTAGGACATCTGATCGAGTTCATCCCGCATGGCTATGTGAAATCAAATCTGGGTACGATCGAAGCAAAGAAAGCGATGCTGGAGAATGATCAGGAGGCATTGAAGTTTGCGGACAGCGATGGACCGATGGCTGTTTTTGCCGGAAATAGGAAGGAATTGCAGGATAAGGGACTGATCAATGAGGATATTCTGACGGCTACCAACGATAACTGTGTACAGGATTTTGTCAGTGGGAGAACGGCTATGTTCAGCAACGGCATGTGGGCAATTTCCAGTGTGCTGGAGGCTTCTCCGGAAATGGAAGATAAAATTGGATTCGCACCGTATCCGGCATATATGCAGGGTTCATCTCCGGTGGTGTTAAGTGCGGAAGACTCCGGGTATTCGATTTCTGCAACTACAGAACATAAGGAGGCATGTATCGAATTCATGAACTTCCTGTTCCTGCCGGAGAATCAGCAGAAATATTGTGAAGTGGCAAAAGCGCCGAGCGCCTTTAAGGATGTGACTGCCAAATGGGCACCGGAGGCTGTTGTGAGTGAGGTTTCCGCGGCTTTGGACGGTGCGGTCAATATCGGTTTTACCAATGAAAAACCGGCCGGTTTTTCAGGGGATGACGCTGGAAGGATGCTGCAGGGACTGTTTGCCGGTCAGTATACGCCGGAGCAGTTTGCGGAAGCCTATACGGATGCGTGGAATGACGGAATGGGCAGTGCTGGAGACGAAGAACAGTAAACTCCGGAAAGGATGGAGACATGAAAAGCCGAAAGATCGGGTTACATCAATTTATGGCGGTTCCGGCCTTTGCGCTGTATGCGGTGTTTTTCATCTACCCGCTTTTGAAGGGAATCGGCCTGTGCTTTACCGACTGGGACGGGATCAAAGCCGCACATTTTGTCGGACTCCGGAACTTTATTGATTTTTTTCATGACCAAAGGGCATTGTCGGACATCAGGACAACCGTTTTGTTTACGCTCGGAAGTGCCCCACTGTTAAATATAGTGGGGCTCATCTATGCCCTTTTGATGAATTCGGAATTCAGAGGAAAATCGATCGCCCGCATGTGCATCTATATGCCGGCCATTATCAGTCCCCTGATTATGGGGTATATATGGTATTTTCTGCTGCAGCCGGGCAGAGGATTCCTTTATCATTTCTTTGATGGACTGGGGCATCCGGAATGGTTTGGTAATTGGATGGGGAATTACAAAAGCGCCCTGTTGGTAATCGTTCTGGTAAACGTCTGGCAGTATGCCGGGATGACTATGGTAATCTATCTGGCAGGACTGCAGGGTATTTCCAGAGACTTATATGAGGCAGCCAGAATAGACGGGGCGCGTTGGGTGGACGGTTTCCTGCATGTGACTCTGCCATTGCTTGGTCCGTCGATCAGGATCAATGTCATCACAAATATCATCGGCTCACTGTCTGTATTTGATATTGTGATGTCCCTTACCGGCGGAGGTCCGGGGTATCAGACAGAAACGTTGAGTATTTATATCATGCGTATGTGTTATGGAAGCAAGACAGGATATTCGGTTGCAGTAGCGATCATTCTGTTTCTGATCGTGCTGATACCGGTAGCGGCATCCTCGTGGCTGATGAGAAAGAAGGAAGAAGATTAAGAAGAAAAGAATCTGGTGCATGACGTTCCGGATCATGAATGAAGGGAAAGGAATGGATATCGAGATGAAAAAAATACTCTGTGGTTTACGGTATCTTATAATTATTATGATCAGTCTGTTGTGTCTGGCGCCTTTTGGAATCCTCCTGATTCTGGCTTTAAATACGCCCCGGCGCAATTTTTATGAAGGTAATATGTTTGTTCCGGATTTTTATTTCCAGAATTTCCCGGACGGATGGAAACAGTCCCAGATCGGACACGCAATGCTGAATTCGGGTCTGATTACGGCAGGGGCGATCCTGTTGATCGTAATTTTGGGTGCGATGGCCGGCTATGCTGTCGCCCGTTGTAAAAATAAATTTAACCAGACGGTTTATCTGATATTTCTCTGTTGTATGATGGTGCCGGGCATTATCAATACGGTGCCGCTTTATGGGCTGATGATCAGGCTGCACGCCGTAAACACTTTGTGGGGGATGACATGCGTGTGCGCCACTCTGGCGATTCCGCAGGCTGTCTTTGTATTTACCGGATTTATCAGGGCACTGCCAATGGAGTTGGAGGAGGCGGCTGTAATTGACGGATGCAGCCAGATGCAGGTGTTCTGGAAGATCATTCTTCCGCTGTTAAAGCCCTCTGTGTCGGCGGTGGTAATCCTGAACGGTTTCGGGATCTGGAACAATTATGCACAGGCTGCTTTTTTCTTACAGGATCGGGCGAAACATAATGTGCCGCAGGCGTTGTCCATTTATTTCCAGCAGTTTGCGGGGGCCAGATGGAATATCATGGCGGCAACGGCCGTGATCGCGATCGTGCCGGTAGTCATAGTCTTTCTGCTCTTCCAGAAGAATCTGATGAGGGGACTGACGGACGGTGCCTTAAAGGGATAGTACCCTCACTGAGGGTAAAGACAGAAAAGTTAGAAAACATAGAAAACGGAGGATGGAAGCGTATGGATTTTTATCCGCGAAAAGCGCAGTATCTGACAGGAGAAGAAGTGTGGCTATGTCTGGAAGCGGCGGATGTTTGTGAGGCACAGCGCTATGACCGGGTGGTGCTCGTGGTTTACTGGCTGGAAACCAAAATCCGTACCGTGGAGATAGACAGGCTGCAGCAGACGACAGAGATATGCGCAGGCAGCTATGACTCCTTTTTTGCGGGATATGGGGTACGGGCAGTGCTGTATGGGAAAGAAAAGCCACTTATACTGGAAACGGCTTTTGACGTATGCCGGAAGCCGGAATATTCCCTGCGGTATGGGTTTGTCAGCGATTTTGCAAAAAAAGATATGGTAAACGGAGCTATGGAGCAGCTGCGAAAATACCATATCAATATGGTGCAGTTTTATGACTGGTCCTATCGGCATGATAATCTTGTAGTAGAGCAGGATGATTATGAGGATATGATGGGTAAAAAGATTCACAGGGATACCGTGAGGGAGAAAATTGTGCAGGCAAAGCGGTATGGAATGAAACCGATTGCCTACGGGGCAGTCTATGCCGCCTCGAAAGAGTTTTATGAGCAGCACAGGGACTGGGCCTTTTATAATGGGAACGGAGATGTGTTCTGCTTTATTGACAGGTTCTATATCATGAATATACAAAAAGGTTCGCCGTGGAGAAGTCATCTGGCCGCTCAGTATCAGAACGCTTTGGAGAAGATGGGTTTTGCAGGGATCCACATGGATACCTATGGGTTTCCAAAGACTGCTTTTTCCAGGTTGGAGGGTAGGTTTGAAAGGGTGGCATTGCAGAAAGAGTTTGGCAGTCTGATCGATGAGGTCTCTGCGGCCCTTACAGAAACAGGGCAGGAGCCTTTTCTTGTTTTCAATAATGTAGGAAACTGGCCCGTATCGGAGACGGCATGTCATAATGTGAAAGCAGTCTATATAGAGGTATGGCCGCCCTATGAGCGCTATTTTCATATAAAACAGCTGATTTTGGAAGCAAGACGTCTGGTACAGGACAGGAAGCCGGTCATCCTGGCGGCGTATCTGGAGCCGTTTCGCAAAGAGGACGGTCTTCTGGCGGCTTACGCTGCGCGGATCCTGATGGCAGTCATTGTTTCCAATGGCGCTTATCACCTTTTGCTGGGGGAGAACAATGCTGTTTTGACCCAGGGGTATTATGGGGATTACAGCTTAATGGGAGAAGAGACGGCGGCGGTGATGCGCAGGTATTATGATTTCATGCTGCGTTATCTTAATCTTTTCTATGATCCGGAAATGACTGATGTGACCATGACGCATATGGGATGGGATAATTATGAATATCAATGCGGGGCGGAAGACGGGACAGCCTGTTGGAGCGCCTATGGGGAAAGCGGGAAGCTGTGGATCACGATACGGGAAAGCACAGGATGCAAACTGCTTATATTTATCAATCTGAGCGGCTGCTCGGAAGATTACTGGAATAAAGGAAAAGAAAAACCGCCGATACAGAAGGACATTCTCTGTACAGTGGCGGTGGATGGAGATATAGAAGGGATTTATTGTGCCAGTCCCGACCTGCCGGACAGTACAAGTCAGGAGCTGCCATATGAATCTGTGACAAATGAGAAAGGAAAATCTGTGCGGTTTACACTGCCGGAAGTGGAAGTATGGGCAATCGTGTATCTCAGGTGTTGATCATGATATTTTTATATACATTCAACAGATTTCATAGTTTACTCCAAATTGCCTAATCGTCATCCTCCACATCCGATTTTGGCAGTGAAAAGATAAATTCCGTGCCTACGCCTTCCGTGCTGATCACATTGATGTTCTCGCCGTGGGAGCGGATGATCTCCTTGGTGATGGACAGGCCGAGTCCGGTGCCTTTCTTGTCTTTGCCGCGGGACAGGTCGGATTTGTAGAAACGGTCCCAGATCAGTTTCAGGTCGTCTTTCGGGATACCGATGCCGGAGTCCTTTACGCTGACAAAAATTTTATTATGCTTTTCGGTAGTCTCCATCTTGATGATGGAATCGTGATGGCTGAATTTGATCGCATTGTCCAGCAGATTGTAGAGAACCTGCTGGATCTTGTCTACATCGGCGAATACATACATCTGGTCGCCGGTCAGTACCAGTTCGATGGCGATGGTCCGTTCGCGGCAGGTGCCCTCAAAGGAGGCAGCCACATTGCGGATCACGCCGTTGATATCAAAATCTGACTTGTTCAGCATAATTCCCTTGGTATTCAGATTGTTGAGCGTCAGAAGGCTGTTGGTCAGCTTTGTCAGGCGCTCCGTTTCATTTAACAGGATGGACAGATATTTCTCGTGCATTTCAGGCGGGATCGTGCCGTCGATCATGGCTTCCAGATATCCCTTGATGGAAGTCAGAGGGGAACGGAAGTCATGGGAAACATTGGCTACGAATTTCTTCTGGTCATCCTCGGAGCGGGCGATCTCGCTGGCCATGTAGGACAGGGTAGCCGCCAGATAACCCATCTCGTCTTCACTTTCCACGGTGAATTCATAATGCATGTTGCCGCTGGCGTACTGCTCCGTTGCTTCTGTGATTTTGCGCAGCGGAATATAGACGATCTCCGTAAAGAAGATCAGGATGATCAGAGACAGCAAAAACAGGATTACGAGCATCAGATAGGAAATGGTAAGCATACTGTTGGCTTCCATCTGAATACTGCTCATGGGCATGTGGATGACCACGTAGCCCTTTACTTTATAGTCGGCTGTAATGGGGGCGAAAACCCGCCGCATGTCTTCTTCAAATGTATTGAAAAAATTTCCCACGACGTAGTTGGAGCCAGCCGTGACCGTGGAATCAAAATTCTCTATGACGATTTCATTTTCCAGATCCAGCGGGGCGGAAGAATCCAGCACAAGGCGGCCGGACGGATTGATGATCCAGAGAACGGCGTTCGTGTAGGCGTCCAGCGCGTCCAGCTGTACTTTAACGGCTTCCAGAGATATCTCGTTTTTGTACAGGTCGGTAGCGTAGGTATTGGCGATGAAAGTAGCCTCGCGGTAGAGGGATTCCGAATGCTCCTTTTTCAGATGATCCAGCGTCATGTTGGCCACAAAAGTAGCCACCACCACAAAGCCAAACAGGCCGAAAATAATATATGCCAGTATTAATTTGAGATAAAGGGTCTTTCTCATGGGTAACCTCGTATTGTATAATGTATTCGGATGCTGACCGCCGCAACCCTGCCATGCCTGAAAGAGGGGTGGTCTTACTGTCGAGATTATATCATAAACGGAAGAGTCTGCCCATATGCAAAAGGGAATGCGGACGTGCTGCTTGCTATTATTTTGAATTATGAATATGATATGGATATGTGGAGAAAAGCTGTTGACCTCGGGAAATGTCTATAAATTTGCCGAGGGATGACGTGGAACAATCATTATATGAGATCAGAGAACGGAGTAAATAAAAAATGGCTGTACCAACAAATATAAAAACGCTGCTTTCCGGAAATGTTGTGGAATGGGCCAGAATTGAATTTAAAGAAACCTGGGACGCAGAAGCCTCCCTGAAGACGATCTGCGCTTTTGCAAATGATATAGATAACTGGGGCGGCGGATATATTGTGATAGGGGTGAAGGAAAAAGATGGACGTCCCGATGCGCTGCCGGGTGTTTCGCCGGAAAAAATCGACCATTATCTGAAAGATATGCTGAATAAATGCAAACGTATCCAGCCGGAATATCTGCCCATTGTCGAAGTGGCCGATTATGAAGAGAAAAAGTTTATTGTGATCTGGGCGCCGGGCGGTTATCTGCGCCCGTATTCTTCTCCCAGAACCATGGCAAAAAACGAGAAGGAACGCGTTTATTATATTCGGAAAATGGCCAGTACGATAGTGCCTTCTGAGGAGGAGAAGAGAGACCTTTATAATCTTGCCAACAATGTCCCTTTTGATGACAGGATTAATCATGAAGCGGATTTGACAGATCTTAATCTCACGCTGATCCAGTCTTATTTGAAAGAAATCGGCAGCTCGCTTTATGAAGAGTCCGGGCATATGCAATTTGTGGATTTATGTCGGAATATGAACATTGTAAATACTCTGCCGGAATATACGAAACCTAAAAATGTTGGGCTGATGTTTTTCAGCATGGAGCCGCAGAGGTTTTTTCCTTATGCACAGATTGATGTGGTTCAGTTTCCTGATGATCTGGGCGGAGACAGGATCATCGAAAAAATTTTCAAAGGACCGCTGCATCAGCAGCTTCGCGAAGCACTGCAGTATATTCAGAACAGTATTATTCAGGAACAGATCATAAAGATCCCGAATAAGGCTGAGGCAGATCGGTTTTTTAATTATCCTTATGCGGCTATTGAAGAAAGCCTCTGTAATGCTGTCTATCATAAAGGTTATGATGTCCGTGAGCCGATTGAGGTGCGTGTTCTGCCGGACAGGATAGAGATTGTCAGTCATCCCGGAGCAGACCGTTCTATTACAGAAGAAGGTTTGCGGACATATCATGTATTTAACAGACGATACCGTAACCGCCGGATTGGCGAATTCCTGAAAGAAATGCATCTGACTGAGGGACGCAATACAGGATTTCGGAAAATTTTGAATGCTTTGGAGCGCAATGGTTCACCGAAGCCAATTTTTGAAACGGATCCTGAACGCCTTTCATTTTGCACTACTTTATTGATTCATCCGGAATTTCTCCGACAGAATGAGGGAGTAAATGAGGGAGTAAATGAGGGAGTAAATGAGGGAGTAAATGAGGGAGTAAATGCAACATTGACGGATAAGGAACAGACAGTTTTGGAGGCCATAAAGAGAAATCCGTCCACTTCGGTGGCCAAAATGATCAAAGAGTTAAATATTTCCAGGGCATCTATCGAACGGGCGATCAAAGAACTGAAAAAAAGGCAGATGATTATTCACGAAGGGCCTGCCAAAAATGGCAGATGGATTGTATTGAAATAAAAGGAAGGGGCTTTAAAATCCTTGAAAAAAGACACGATCATGATGTAAAAGATTGTGCCTTTTTTCATGAATTAATCTGACAAAGTATGGCAGGTGTTATTGTCCTTTGCATTTTTTGATATGTGCTTTCAGCTTTTTCATGGCCCAGTCGTAATGGCTGGATGTATTGCTGACAAAGTAGGATCCCAACGTGCTGCCGCCCACCCATTTGTATACGCCTTTTGAAAACAGTTCTTCGTTGGAGAAAGTTTCCGCCAGCTGCATGATTTCCCGGTGACTTTGATCAAGCAATTCTTTTGCGTCTTCCAGGGAGGTATTTTGATGCTTTTTCCAGAAAAAGACGTTCATCTCGCCATAGGTTTTCCAGTTGTAGGGCCGCGGCAGGAAGGGTTTTTCTTCTCCGTTTTGATTGGCCTGTACCCAGCTTAAGAGGAGCTGGTGCCACTCATACAGATGGATCAGGACGTCCCGAAGATTTTTGTCCCGTTTCCAGTGCGCTTCTTTCTTTTTCTCATCCGCTGCGAAATTAAATTCGGTTGTCAGTTCTTTTTCTGTCAGCCCGTCAATAAGAGCG
>VSOD01000183.1 GCA_009774655.1 Lachnospiraceae bacterium | reverse complement strand
GTAAGGGAAAATACCATGCCTGCTGCCAGAGCCGCGGCAATTACGCGTTTTACTAACTTGTTTTTCATACTTCCTCTCCTTTTCTTTATTGATATTTATTAATATTTTTCTGTAATACGATATACTGCCGTTTCCTGGCGGCTTAACCTTTTACGGAACCTGCCATAACGCCGCTGTCAAAATATTTCTGGAAGAACGGATACATAACGAGCAGCGGAAGGCTGGAAATAATGATCGTCGCATACTTCAAAAGTTCCGCCAGCTGCGCACGTTCCGCCGTACTCTGCATATCCGAGATCATTCCGGATTCCGGCTGGTTCTGGATCAGGATGGAACGGAGCACAAGCTGCAGAGGCTGTTTCGCCGAATCGTTCAGGTAGATCATGGCATCAAAGTAGCTGTTCCACATTCCCACGAACTGCCACAAAGACAAGGTCGCGATGATCGGCGTACATACCGGCAGGAGAATCCTGAAGAAGAATACCATTTCGTTCGCGCCGTCCACGTCAGCCGCTTCTCTCAGTTCACCCGGAATGCCCTGATAATAGGTTCGGGCTATGATCATATTCCAGACACTGAAAGCGCCCGGCAGGATGATCGCCCACATGCTGTTCAACAGTTTCAGGTTACTGATCAGCAAATATGTCGGGATCAGTCCGCCGCCGAAGAACATCGTGATCACGAAGATAACGTTGAAGAACTTCCTTCCCCTGAAATCCGCTCTGGACATCGGATAAGCCGCCAGCATGGTGATCAGGACGGAGACGAATGTAAATACAACGGAATAGATCACTGCATTCTTGAAACCGATCCAGATCTGCGCGTTGGAAAGGACACGTTCGTATGCCGTCAGCGTCCATTTACTGAAATCAAACGTAATTCCTTTATTCTGCAGCGTAACAGGGTCGATAAAGGATGCTACGATAATATAGACCATCGGAATCACGATTGCGACAACAAACAGTCCCAGCAGAATATAACCAACCATCAAAAGCGCCTTGTCCTGGAAGGAATATCTGGCAAATCTACTTTTCTTTTTCATCTTGCTCTCCTCCTTTACAGTCCCTGACCATCGTTCATCTTCGCAACGATCTTGTTGACCGCAACCAGAAGAATCACATTGATCACCGTATTGAACAAACCTACCGCCGTCGAGAAACTGTAATCGCCGTCTAAAAGACCTTTCTTATATACATAGGTCGCTATGATCTCCGAAGATGCCATATTCAGATCAGTCTGCAGGGCGTAAGCTTTCTCAAATCCGATGCTCATGATATTACCTGCCTGCATGATGAACTGAATGATCACGGTCGCTTTGATCGCCGGCCACTCAACCGCCTTGATCTGCTGGAAGATATTCGCTCCGTCGATGACCGCCGCTTCCTTCAGCTCCGTGCTTGCGTTGGACAACGCCGCAGTGTAAATGATGGATCCCCATCCTGCACCCTGCCAGATGCCGCTGGCTATGTAGATCGTACGGAACGCCTCCGGCATGGTCATAAAGTTTATCTGCGTGCCGAGGAGCAGGTTTACAGGTCCCGTAACCGACAGGAAAATACGGACGATACCGCAGAGTACGATGACTGAAATAAAGTTCGGCATGTAGAGGCAAAGCTGTATTTTCTTCTTAATGCCCTTGCTCTCGATCCGGTTCAGCAGGAATGCCAGCAGAATCGGAACCGGAAACCCCCACAGCATACCGAATACGCTCAATTTCAATGTGTTGCCCAGATAACTCAGGAAATCCGGGGAGGACAGAAAGCGCGAGAAATGTTTGAATCCTACCCACTCACTCCCAAGGATACCCCGGATGGGATTATACTTCTCGAAAGCGATCAGGATACCGCCCATGGGAATATACCGGAAGATGATCGTCAGCGCCAGGGCCGGCAGCAGGAAGAACACATACAACTGCCAGTGCTGAACGATATAGACCAGCGAATTGTGTAATCCCGCGTCTTTCTTTTTAGTGCTTGTGCTCATTGTTTTTCTCCTTTCTCATCATCTTGATCTTGTCTTTTTACATTTTTACATTTACTATCCTCTCTCACGACTACAGCGGAATTATAATTGTGCATTTGTAAAAATCCAAGTTTTATTTTGCAACTATAGCATATCAGCATTTTTACATAATGTCAACCAAAAATATTTTATTTGAAAAATATTTTTCCAAATATATTTTACGTTTGAAAGCAATCAGGCCCATAATAACCTCAAATTTTGCACAAGTTTTGACAATTTGTTCATTTTCAGGTATTTTACATTTGACACATTCAAACTTGTGCATTATAATAAAATCACTATAAGTGTATCAATATATTTTACAAAAATTGCAGTACAGGAAAAGGAAGTGATATGATATGGCAGAACGAATTACCATTCAGGATATCGCCGACGAACTCGGCGTTTCCCGCAATACAGTTTCCAAGGCGATCAACAACACCGGCCTCCTTGCCGAATCCACCAGACAGAAGGTCCTGAAAAAAGCTATAGAAATGGGATACAAACAATTCTCCTATGTAAATATCTCCCATTTTGAGAAATCGGAGCCTGCTGCGGCAGACAGATCGTCCAGGATGGAGATCTCCCTGTTTACTTCCAACTTTATCGGAAATTCACATTTTGCTTCCACCATGCTGGATAAATTCCAGCGGGAGCTCTCCACACTGGGCTATAGCTTCACCATGCACCGGCTTCAGGATGCCGAGATAAAGAATCTGCGGATGCCGGCCGCTTATAATAAGGAAAAAACCGCCGGGATCATGTGTATTGAAATGTTCGACCTCGCATACTGTTCCATGCTCTGCGGACTGGATATCCCCCTTCTTCTCGTAGATTCACCGGTGACCGGGCTGGATAAACCGTTGGGCGCGGATCGCCTTATTATGGATAACCAATCCAACATCCATGTTTTTGTGAAGGAAATGGTACGGCGCGGGAAGACACGGATCGGATTCATAGGAAAAGCGACACATTGCCAGTCCTTTTTTGAGCGGTATATAGGCTACCGGAATGCCATGTATCTGTCTGGTCTTCCCTGTCCTGACGAATACTGCATTACAGGCGACAATCCCGTACAGAAGACTTTTGAGGGGTCGGCCTATCAGGATTACTTAATGGAACAACTCCGGAATCTGGATACTCTGCCGGACGTATTTATCTGTGCGAACGACTTTATTGCCATAGACACTCTGCAGATATTTAAGAAGCTGGGGATTTCCGTTCCCGGTGACGTCTACCTGTGCGGCTTCGACGACTCTCCGGAATCCAGGATCATGTCGCCCACTCTGACCACAATCCACATCCACAGTCAGATCATGGGATTTTCCGCTGTGAATCTGCTGATGTCCCGGATCAAGGAACCGTCCCTCAATTTCCGCACGGTTCATACGGAGACACGCCTGATCTACAGGGAATCCACCGAAGACTAAGGAATTGTACAGAAATAAGGAGGAACGCCGCCATGCGCAATCTACTGAGCCCGGAGGGGCCGCTGATGTCATTTCTTACCAAACTGTCCTACAGCGCTTACCTGAATGTTTTATGGTTTATCTGCTGTCTGCCTGTCGTTACGATCGGCGCATCCACAACCGCCCTTTTCTATGTAACTTTAAAGGTGGCGAAGAATGAAGAAGGCAGCCTGACCAGAGCCTTTTTCCATTCCTTTCAGGCAAATTTCAAACAGGCGACCAAAATCTGGCTGATCCTTCTGACGCTGGGAATCGCCCTGGCGCTTGACGGATATGTATTCTACCACATGCGTTTTGAAAATGTACTCTGGACCATCGGCACGGCGGTTTTCTTTGTCGCTCTCGTCGCTTACGCCATCGTCCTCATGTACATCTTCCCACTGCTCGCAAGGTTCGACAATACGACCTTTGCCATGTTCAAAAACGCGATCATGATCGGCATGCGTTTCCTTCTGTGCACCGCTCTCATGGCTGTTATTTACTTTGCCATGGCCTTTGTTGTGATTAACATTTTCACACCGGCCATTATTTTCGGGGAGGGATTATGCGCTCTGCTCTGCTCCTACCTGCTTTCCAATATTCTGCTGATATGCCAGGGTAAGACGGAGGAGCTTCCAGATGCCGGAGCAGATGTCCAGGGTCCGGACTGTATAGTAACGGGCAATGCCATGGCAGACCTTACAGAAACAGACCATACCGCGGCAGAAACGCCGGAGCGGCCGACGACAAAAATCCCCGGAGGCAGCTTATGAAACACGCTTCATTTAATCCGGCGGCATTTCTCAGGGACGAAAATCTGCGGACGCTGCACGGCAGGAAGAAAGTACAATATATCTGGGATTACTATAAACTGCCGCTGGCAGTCCTCTGTATCGTATTGTATGCCGCCGGCTATATGCTCTACGGCCGCATTACTCATAAAGACACCGTGTTGTACACCGCTCTTGTCAATGTGGCCGCAGGGGAGGATCTGACGCAGGAACTTACCGGAGATTTTCTGGATTACCTGAACCTGAATCCTTCCAAAAACGAGCTGGAGCTGTATACTGGACTTTATCTCACGGACGACGAGACGAATCAGTACCACGAGTATACTTATGCTTCCCGCATGAAAATCCAGGCCGCCATTGACGGCGAACTGATGGATGTGGTTCTGATGAACAGGGAAGCCTTCGACGCTTTCTCACAAAGCGGCTATCTCTACGATCTGAAAGAATTACTGTGCAGAGAAGATCCGGGCCTGTATGACCTTGTGTCATCTCAACTGGAAAAAAATATTGTTATTTTGGAAGATAATGCCATGGATATGCTGTTTGACGATTCTCTCACCTACAGTGCGAAAACCAGAGAAGCTTTTTACGGGATCGATCTTTCCCGCACGAAACTGATCCGGCAGGCCGGATTCAGCGACCCGGTCTATCTTGGTATTGTCGCAAACTGTCCGCGCATAGATTCCGCTCTGGATTATCTGCGTTACCTGTATACCGGGGCATGAGACATTCCGCAGACACAAAGCACCTCAACTCTTAAACTCTCTCCAAAAGACTGCGCGCAGCTAAAGTCCATTGCCTGATGCAGATTGATGATCAGATCTCCCTGATAAACTCATGATTGCATTTTCTGCACCGAATCGCAATGCGCCCACAGGCAAAGACTCTTCCTATAGTATGAAAAAGCAATAAGGCTGTTGCAGCCCGCGGCCACCTGTCGTGGAATTGCCGGGTTCAACAACAGCCTCATTAAAAGAATCCGCACTGAAAAAAGGTGCCTCACACACTATACACAGCCTGCCTTCTCTCTTCTTGCCAGTTCCAGACAACCCATGATCCCCTGGTCGTCGTGCAGGCTTGCAGGCACGATATAGTGCTCCATATCCGCCAGCTCCTCCGTCTGGATATAGCCGCCCAGCATCTGGGTCACTTTTTCACGGATCAATGGGAAAAGCTGTTCCTGATGCATCACGCCGCCGCCTAAAATGATCATCTCCGGTGAGAGCGTCAGGATATAGCCCACCAGCGCCTGCGCGATGTAGTCCGCCTCCAGATCCCACACCTCCGGCCGGTCTTTCAGCTCCACCGCCTTCTGTCCCCAGCGCGCTTCAATGGCCGGGCCTGCCGCAAGGCCTTCCAGACAGGTCTTATGATAAGGACACTTGCCCTCGTATGCGTCATCGCTCCTCTTCCGGATCAGCACATGCCCTGCCTCCGGATGCAGCATACCATGCAGCAGCTTACCGTCTATGTATATGCCGCCGCCAACACCGGTACCGATGGTCAGATAGATCACACATTTCTTTCCTTTGGCCTGCCCGAAGGTCACTTCCCCCAGCACAGACCCGTTCACGTCCGTGTCAAAACCCACCGGACAACCAAGCGCCTCCCGAAAAGCGCCGACAATATCATAATTCCGCCATGCCAGCTTCGGCGTAGTGGTGATATGCCCGTACTCCGGCGACTGCCGGTCCAGCTCCACCGGCCCGAAACACCCGATCCCCAAAGCGTCCACCTGCTTATCCTTAAAATAAGCGATCAGCTTCGGCATGGTAATCTCCGGCGTTTCTGTGGGAATGGAGATCTGCTCGAAGATTTCCCCCGTTTCGTTTCCTACGGCGCATACCATTTTGGTACCGCCCGCTTCCAATGCTCCCAGTCTCATGAATCCCTCTTTTCTGCGCTGCCCTGCGCGCGTTTTATTTTCCCCATGCGAGGCTCTTCGTTTCTTCCTCTATGCTACCATATTCTAAGTCTGCTTCCTATATAATTTTTGCAGATCCCGCTTTATTTTTTATTAAGAAATGCTTTAGATTTCCATAATTGATTTTATGTTATATATGTTGTATAACAATTATAAACAGCAAACAAGTTATCAGAGATGCATCGGAACCTGAAATCCGGTCATACTGATAACAGATAACACATGCGGCACACCGCAGAGCGCAGGCCGCATAGTATAAAAGAAGAGGAGTGACTTTTATGTTAAGACCAGCATTATTCAACAATCGTACCTACAAACCCATGTTTTTTGATGATTCCTTCGATCAGATGTTTGACAACGCCTTCAAGAATTTCTGGGGCAACAACGAACTGGCAACCTTCGACGCCTTCAAGACGGACGTGATCGACCAGGGCGACAGCTACCTGCTGCAGGCGGAACTGCCCGGCTTCGACAAATCCGATATCAACATTGACTTGAAGGACAGCCTGCTCACCATCTCCGCTTCCCACAAGGAAGAGAAGAACGAAGAAGACAAGAGCAAGTATATCCGCCGGGAGCGTTATTACAGCTCGTATTCCAGAAGTTTCCGCGTGAACGACGTGGAGCCCGGCGATATCGACGCTTCCTACAACAACGGTATTCTGGAAGTGCGGTTCCCGAAGAAGGAGATTGCCGCGAAGGAAGAAGTGAAGAAGATTGAAGTGAAGTAGTCTTTGATTCCCCGTTTTTCGATTTTGTCGATTCTTTTATAAAATCCCTGCTCTTTGCCGGAGCAGGGATTTTTCTGTTTTGATCCAATCATCTGACCGTACTATAGAGGGTATTCGCCAGTTCCACAAACTCTTTCCTATACGCATCCGTCAGCTCCAGAGACCGCAGCGTCTTATCGACATGATACAGCGACGCATTCTCCGGATATCTGCTGTGGGATGCCAGCAGACCAAACTCCGCTACCGCCGCCGCAAAGACAAAATCCTCATCCGGTGTGGATGTATAACTCTCATATCCCACCGGATATTCCAGGATTGAACTGCATTTCTCCGCCGGACGTTTGTAGCGGATGCTGAGTGTCAGCCATTCTTTCATCGAAGCTGACGGATACTGCCCGGCGGCAGTCCTGTCGGCCGCCAACGCTTCTTTGTATTCCCTGCCGTATTTCAGGTCTTCTATCCCTTTCTCCAATTTGGCATGATTGCCGGCACCCTTCCTGATGATCTCATAGAGCACCGTCACGCTGTGTCCTGCCCCAATTTCTCCCGCATCCTTTGTATCGTCGTGGAAATCCTCCGATGCCAGGGCGCGGTTCTCATACCCCAGCAGACGATAGCTTTCTACCACGGCCGGATTAAACTCCACCTGAAATTTCACATCCCTGCATACGGTAAGCAGCGTTGCGGCCATCTCTTCTACCAGCACCTTCCGCGCTTCCTGCAAATTATCTATGTAAGCATAATTCCCGTTACCTTTATCGGCCAGGATCTCCATTTTATTGTCCTTGATATTTCCTGTACCAAAACCGAGCACGGACAGGAAAATGCCGGATTCCTTTTTGGCCGTGATCAGATCTTCCAGCTCCTTCTCGCTGGTCATCCCGATATTCAGGTCGCCGTCCGTAGCCAGGATAATACGGTTATTGCCGCCCTGTATAAAATGCTGCTCCGCCAGCGCATACGCCGTCTCTATCCCCTTGCTCCCGTAAGTGCCGCCGTTCGCCGACAGAGCATTCAACGTCGTCACGATCTTCTCCGTCTCACTGCCCCGCACCCCGTCCAGCACTGTCCGGGTATCCTCGGCATAGGTCACGACAGAGATCCTGTCCCTGCCTGTCAGGTGCTCCGCCAGAAGTCCGAAAGCCTCCTGCAAAAGCGGCAGCTTATCATAAGAATCCATGGACCCTGACACATCCAGCAAAAATACCAGATTAGAAGGCGGCGCCTGTGCATAATCAATATCCTGTGTCTTTAATCCGATCATCAGAAGATCCGCATTCTCATTCCAGGGGCATCTGCCAATCTGCGTCGTCACACCAAACGGCTCCTCCTTCGACGGACTCTTATGATCATAGTCAAAATAATTAAGCAGCTCTTCAATGCGCACCGCGCCCTCC
>VSOD01000182.1 GCA_009774655.1 Lachnospiraceae bacterium | reverse complement strand
AAATAGGAGTAATTCAGCTTCAATCTTTTGGAAGTGATGATATCATAGTCCTGCAGGATGGACAGATAGTCCTTTTCATTCAGGATCCGTCCCTCCTCCGTGCAGAAATAGCGCCTGTAATGGCAGATGCCCACATAATCTGTAGTGCGCACGTTCTTCCACACCCAGTAGACCCCCGTCAGTTCCCCGTAATAGCAGTTTTTCGCCGATATATTATCGCCTGTGTCGTCGCCTGCATAGCCGTAGTCCCCGCTGCAGGCACGGCCTACGTGCAGCGGCACATAAATGGCGTCTTCCGGCTCCCTGAATTTCTTATGTGTCATCGTGAAGATGGTTACTGTCATGTCACTTCGCCCCTTTTCTGGAATTATGATCTCATCTGTAGTAACTATTCAGCCTACGGCTTCCTGGTTACGGCATCCGGCCTGTTCCGAGTTTGCCTTCGGCAAAGAGTCCGGATTCTTCTCAACCTTTCTCCCCATTATAAACGACCACTCCCAAAAATGAAACCGGTTCTTTCTTACAAAATGTGTTGACTTTTAAATTTATTATGATATCATAATGATATCAGATAAATTTCAAATCATAGCAACGAAGACAAAAGATGCATGTCCGTTCCCAACGCTGCTTCTCAGCCGGCGTTTGCAAAGGGTACGGCAGGGCACAAGAATGGAGGTTTCCTATGCAGGAAAAAAATGTAGAAGAAAAAATCATGCAAACCAAAAAGAACGGGCTCCCCGTGCTGCTTGGCCTCCTGCTGATGTACGCAGCGGCTATCCTTGGCGTCGTGATCAGCGGCGTCACACTCGATCATCTGGGCGGTTCTTCCTCCCACCTGCCGCTCAAGATCTTTTTTACGCTGACCATGGTCCTATGTATGCTGGTCATCGCCCTCGGCTGGATCCTTTTCTGCGGACTCAAGGTATTAAGACCGCAGGAAGCGCTGGTTCTGACGCTGTTCGGCAACTATATCGGAACGCTCAAAGAGGATGGCTTCTACTTTGTCAATCCTTTCTGTTCCAGCGTCAATCCCGCTTCCCATACGAAGCTCAGCCAAAGCGGGGATGTCAACAATGTAAACGGTGCAGGCGCAGCGGCAGCCACTACACAGGAAGCACCCAGCAAGAAGATTTCCCTGAAGATCATGACCCTGAACAACAGCCGCCAGAAGATCAACGACTGTCTGGGCAACCCGGTGGAAATCGGCATCGCCGTGACATGGCGCATCGTCAACACCGCCAAAGCCGTATTTAACGTGGATAACTACAAGGAATTCCTTTCCCTGCAGTGCGACAGCGCCCTGCGCAATATCGTCCGCATCTATCCGTACGACGTGGCTCAGGGTGTGGACACTACCGGGGACGGCATCGCAGACGAAGGCAGCCTGCGCGGTTCCAGCGAGATCGTAGCCGCCAGGATCCGCGACGAGATCCAGAACAGGGTACAGGAAGCAGGTATCGAGATCATCGAAGCAAGGATCACCTATCTCGCCTACGCGCCCGAGATCGCCGCGGTCATGCTGCAGAGACAGCAGGCATCCGCCATCATCGACGCAAGGAAGATGATCGTAGACGGTGCAGTGGGCATGGTCGAAATGGCGCTTGAGAGACTGAACGAACACCACACCGTAGAATTGGATGAAGAACGCAAAGCAGCCATGGTCTCCAACCTGCTGGTGGTACTGTGCGGCAACCATGATGCGCAGCCGGTGGTCAATTCCGGCAGTCTATATTAACGAAAAGCGGAGGTCAATATGGGTGATACAGGCAAGAAACAAGTACCCCTCAGATTATCTGCCAAGCTGTATAATGCCATCGCCGCATGGGCAGAAGACGATTTCCGGTCTGTCAACGGACAGATCGAATACCTTCTCACGGAATGTGTAAGACAGCGCAAGAAGAACGGAAAGTATGTTTCCGACGAGATCGATGTGCCGCCGGAGCTGGATCTGTGATCAGCCGCTGCCACGAAATTTCATAGAACAGAAGTGTGCCAAAAACGCCGTGCCGGAAGAGTTTCTCATCCGATACGGCGTTTCTTTCTATTCACAGCCACTCAGAAAAGCGACAACTGCTCATACCCTTTGTTTTCCGGAAACTCATGCAGATATTCGAACAGCTGTCCCCAGTCGCTCACGATACTGCGCTCTGCGCAAAATGCATGAAAATACTGCATCAGCTCTTCTGCCCTGTCGCTTTGGATGTCGTAGGCATACCCGTATCTGCGGTGATACTTCTCACGCAGTCCCGGAAAATGCCTGTCCAGAGCAGCATAGTAATACTCCCGATCCCCCTGCCTGAGCGTCATCCCCATGCCAAAGCAGATAATCCCGTACACACCGGCCTGCGCACAGTACTCCAGGATTCCCTGAATATTTTCCATCGTATCATT
Source organism: Lachnospiraceae bacterium (assembly GCA_009774655.1). Taxonomy (GTDB): domain Bacteria; phylum Bacillota; class Clostridia; order Lachnospirales; family Lachnospiraceae; genus UBA3282. The sequence continues at coordinate 5,909 of VSOD01000182.1, read as the reverse complement.
GATATAAGGAAGGATCGGCGACAACCAGACCACCGTAGGAATGCCGTTCTCCTGCATCGTCTTCAGCACTTCAAAACGCCTTCTCGTCGTACATACATTTGGTTCCACAATACGACACAGCTCCTCGTCGTAAGTAGTCAGCGTCATCTGCACCACACATTTTGCCTTGCGGTTGATACTGCAAAGCAGATCCAGATCCCGCAGAATTCTGTCCGATTTCGTCTGTACAGCGACCCCGAACCCATAAGCGTCGATCAACTCCAGACATCTGCGTGTCAGCCGCAGCTGTTCTTCACAGTGCATATAGGAATCACACATGGATCCGGTGCCGATCATGCATTTCTTCCTCTTGGAGCGGAGCGCCCGCTCCAACAGCTCCGGTGCATTCTGCTTCACCTCGATATCCTCGAAAACATGAGTAAACTGATAACAGGCGCTGCGGCTGTCACAGTAGATACAGCCATGGGTACAGCCCCGATACAGATTCATACCGTTATGGGAAGACAGAATCCCCTTGACCTCCACAAAATGCATCCCCATGTCCTCCACTACTCGAGTTCCTGTTTTCCTTTCCACAGGCGGTTGACGATGGCTTCCGCACCATAACTGATCAAAATTCCACTGATCACCCCGAACAGTACATCGCTGGGATAATGTACCCCCACATACAATCTGGACAACGCGATCAGGATCGCCAGGATCAGCGCCGGAACACCATACCGCCCCGGCAGCCTGCGAAACATTACGCAGGCAACGGCAAAAGAACACCCCGCGTGCCCTGACGGAAAGGAATAATCTACCGGCTTTCTTACAATGTAAGTCAGCCCCTCTATCACCTCATAGGGCCTGGTTCTCGCCCCCAGATTCTTAAGTATCATATTATTCACCAGCAGCGTTCCGAGAAGCGCCGCCAAAGCCATGCAGCCTGCCTTCCTCGTCTTCGGTATACACAACAGCAGAATCGTCAGCGCGATCCATACGGCCCCGCCGTTCCCCAGCGTAGTGATCAGCCTTAAGATCGGCGTCATCACCGGATTCCGCACATTCTCCTGCAGGAATAGCAGGATACCGCCATCTAAATCCAACAAAAAATTCAACACAAACCTTCCCCCTGCCTGTTCCACATTTCGCTAAATATCTGCTGCCGTCTGCAATATATGCCTTCTTTGTATTCCACTTTATTCTATTTTAGCATATCCTCTTTGCAAATTCTATCTGAAATCTTCGTATCGCAGCCCGCACAATGATCCCAATTACCTGATTAACCTTTTACCAGCGAGAACACCTGCCGCGCCTTCATCGCCACCACAAGTGACGCCGCACCCGCCGCCAGTACCACCACGGCTTCCCGTCCCGCGCACAGTTCAAACAGGAAACCGTACATCGCATTGCCAAGCGGCTGCGCACACATGGCCAGCATCATACACACCGAGATCACCTTGCCCACCAGATGCTGTGGCGTCTCCGTCTGCACGAAAGCCATGATCTGTACACTGAAAATCGTAGCCACCACCATGATCACAAAACAACAGCCCGCCAGGATCAGGTAAGCCGCCATTGCAGACTCCGTCAGAAGAAGCGAAAACCCCACCGGAAACAGACACAGGGCAGCGATCAGAAGCAGATTCCCCACCTTACTGACCTGCAGTTTCTTCGCCAGGATACCGGCGCCAATGCCGCCCGCAATACCGCCAGCCGCCAGTGCGCCCTGCGCATAGCCGTACAGCCTGTTGGCCAGCGATGCCGAGAAGGGCAGCACTTCCGTCACCAGATAAGGCAATCCTATATTGATCAGCGCAGAGAAAAAGAGATTTACACAGCATACCATCACAAGTCCCTTGCCGATCGCCGGCTTTTCCCTGCGGATAAAGTGAAAACTCTCCCGAAGATCCTGCCGCATGATCTTCCAGATACTCCCCTCCGTCTCCTGCTTCTTAAAAGGGATTCTGATAAAAATTTCCATCACCGCCGACAGCACGAAGCAGACAAGCCCTACCTCCAGAATCGGAAGAAGACCGTAGAAGCTGTACAAAACGCCGCCCAGTACCGGCCCCAGCAACGACGCAAAGGAGCTGACCACATTGATGACCGCATTGGCCCTCATAAACTCTTCCTGCTGCACAAGCGCCGGTATGCTCGCCTGCACCGCCGGCTGATAAGCGCCCGCTATGCCATATAACAGCATCAGTGTCAATGCCAGCAGGAACACCAGGTTTACTTTGCCCTGCAGCACCATGAAAGCAAGAATCAGCCCCGCCGTGGTAAAATCAAGCGCCACCATGATATTCCTCTTGTTCACCCGGTCGGCGATCATCCCGCCCACCGGTGACAGAATGATCATCGGTATAAAGGCACATGCCATCACCGTGCCGTACAGCGCCGACGAACCCGTCTGATTTAATAAGTACAGAGGCAGCGCGAACCGGACGACCGCATTGCCAAACAGGGAGATGATCTGCCCGATCACCACCAGCGTGAAATCCTTCGTAAATAATCTGTTCTCCATTTTTTCATGTTCCATAAAGTTTTTTTCCATAAAATTTTTCATGACCCTTTCTTCTTTTTTATTCGGCCGCCTGATGACTCTGCCGGAGACCTGTGCCGGCCGCTTTGTATCATCATAATGAGACCGGCCCGGTTGCGCGACCAACTCTGGGTGTCACGGCCGCTACTATTGGTTGCGGGCCGCATTTCATGCATATTCTTCCACTCTTAAGAAACCATTAATTATGTCGAAAGTCTATTGATTTTTTCCCTGCAAGGTGTTATATATAATTGCGTATACCTGTGCTTTTACAATGGCCTGTTCACGGCACTGCGCACCGGCAGCAGATCCTGCCGCCAGCGCATGATCTACATGATACAGTACGGAATAGACGGTATAGAGACGGTAACGAACCCCCATCCATTATATACAATATAGAATAGACGGTAAATGCGGGTATTTCGGAATGGAGAAGAAATGTTCAAGCAAAAGAAACCTGTCGAACAGGGATTGCAGATCATCATCGTCGGCTGCGGCAAGGTCGGACAGACCCTGATCGCCCAGCTGATCAAGGAAGGCCACAACATCACCCTGATCGACAAGAACCAACAGAAAATACAGGAACTGACCAACCTCTATGACGTGATGGGCGTTGTCGGCAACGGTGCCAGCTTCAGCGTTCAGAAAGAGGCGGACATAGACCATGCCGATCTGATCATCGCGGTCACCGATTCGGATGAATTAAATCTTCTGTGCTGTACCGTGGCAAAGCGTGTCGGCAACTGTTCCGCCATCGCCAGAGTCCGCACGCCGGACTACAGTATGGAGGCCAATTACTTACGAGAACGGCTGGGCCTTGCCATGATCATCAACCCGGAGCTGGAAGCGTCCCGCGAGATGGCGCGCATCCTCTATCTCCCCACCGCGCTGGAAGTGGACACCTTCGCCCACGGCCAGGCGGAAATGATCAAGTTTAAAGTACCGGAAGAAAACCTGTTGGACGGCATGATGGTGGCCGATCTGGGCAAGACCGTGGGCAGGAATATCGCCGACAACGTGCTGATCTGCGCCGTGGAACGAGACAGCGAGATCTACATTCCTTCCGGTAATTTCCGTATCCTGCGGGGCGACTGCATCTCCTTCGTCTCCACCAGACGGGATGCCAAATCCTTCCTCGAAAAAATCGGTTTTAAGACCCATGCGGTCAAAAATACCATGATCATCGGCGGCGGTAAATCTTCCTATTATCTTGCCTCCCAGCTGCTCCATATGGGCATCTCGGTCAAGATCATCGACAGCAATCCCAAACGCTGTGAAGAACTGAGTATCCTGCTGCCCAGGGCCGTAATCATCAACGGCGACGGCACCAACGAAGAGCTGCTTCGGGAGGAAGGGATCGAATACGTGGAGTCCTTCGTTCCCCTGACCGGCATCGACGAGGAGAATATCCTGCTGACACTCCATGCCAGACACGTCTCCCATGCCAAAGTCATTACCAAGATCAACCGCACCAACTACAAAGGGGTCCTCGGCGGCCTGAACATGGACAGCGTCATCTATCCGCGTTATATCGCTTCGGAGGCGATCGTGGCTTATGTCCGCGCGAAGAAGGCTTCCATGAACAGCAGCAATATCGAAACCCTCTACCATATGTTTGATTTCCGCGTGGAAGCCATTGAGTTCCGTGTAAAAAGCGAATCGCCCGTGACAAACATTCCGCTGGCACAGCTTTCCCTGAAAAAGGGCCTGCTTATTTCTTTCATCAACCGCCGGGGCACTATCATCATCCCCAGCGGCCAGGATTCCATCCAGATCGGCGACACGGTCATGATCGTGACCACACATACAGGCTTTAAAGTGCTGCAGGATATTTTAAACGACTGATCCGTAAGCATACCTGTACCCCGCTTTCGCCCACGCCCGCGAAAGCGGGAAATCAATACGAATCTGAGAATTACACGAGGATAACCATGAACAGTTCGATCATTCGCTATATATTAGGATGTATTCTAAAGACAGAGGCGGCTCTTATGCTGCTGCCCTGTCTTGTTGCAGTTTTTTATCAGGAAAAAGAAGGACTCTGGTATCTGCCGGTAGCTGCCGGCAGTCTGGTTCTGGGCGTGTTGATGAGCCTGCGGAAACCGAAAAACAGCGTCTTTTATCTGAAAGAAGGCTGTATCGCCACCGCTTTGAGCTGGATCTTTCTGTGCGTCTTCGGCGCGATCCCTTTTTACCTGACAGGCGAGATCCCATCCTTTACGGATGCGCTCTTTGAGACGGTGTCCGGCTTCACTACCACCGGCGCCAGCATCTTAAGCGACGTGGAAGCGCTCTCCCACTGCTCCCTGTTCTGGCGCAGCTTTACCCACTGGATCGGCGGCATGGGCGTTCTGGTGTTCCTGCTTGCAATCATTCCCATGAGCGGCGGCTCCAACATCAACCTGATGCGTGCGGAAAGCCCGGGTCCGTCGGTTGGCAAGCTGGTCCCGAAGATGAAGGACACCGTAAGGATCCTCTATCTGATCTATTCCGGTCTGACCGTAGCCGAGATCATTCTTCTGCTGCTCGGCGGAATGCCCTTTTTTGATGCGCTGTGTACCAGTCTCGGTACGGCCGGAACCGGCGGCTTCGGCATCAGGAATGACAGTATTGCCGGCTATTCCCCTTATCTGCAGTGGGTTACGACCATATTTATGATACTGTTCGGCGTCAACTTTAACGCTTACTGCCTGCTTTTGTTCCGCAAGATAAAAGACTTTCTCCGCATGGAGGAAGTGCGGTGCTACCTGCTCATTATTTTTGCTTCCGTTACGTTCATTGCTGTTAATATATTAAAGACATGTACGGGCATTTTTGACGCCGTGACCAAAGCGGCTTTTCAGGTGGCTTCCATCATCACCACTACCGGCTTCTCCACCACCGATTTTCAGCAGTGGCCGGAAAGCAGCAAGGCAGTCCTGGTACTTTTGATGTTTGTCGGCGCCTGCGCCGGCAGTACCGGCGGCGGCATCAAGGTATCCCGTTTTGTGGTACTGTTTAAGACGGTGCGTAAGGAATTCTTTTCCTATATCCACCCGAAGAGCATCAAGAAGATCAAGATGGACGGCAAGCCCATCGACCACGATGTGGTTCGTTCCATCAATGTCTATATGATCACTTTTATGGTTCTTTTTGTTCTGTCCGTATTTCTGATCTCCTTCGAGAATACGGACCTGGTGACCTCTTTTACCGCCGTGGCGGCTACCATCAACAATATAGGCCCCGGTCTGGAACTGGTGGGGCCTACGGGAAATTTCGGCTTCTTCTCGCCTTTTTCCAAGTATGTCCTGATGTTTGACATGCTGGCCGGCCGTCTGGAACTGTTCCCGCTGCTTTTGCTGTTCCATCCGACGATCTGGAAGGATCTGTTCGCCTACAAGAAGAC
>VSOD01000181.1 GCA_009774655.1 Lachnospiraceae bacterium | reverse complement strand
TCGGTTCCACCGTATTTCCTGTAAATTATAGTAAACGACATAACAAATTTCTGTTTCCGTCTCTTGCAGGAGCCATATATGGCAGCTCCTGCAAGGCCGAAAACGAAATTTCCAATATCGTTAACTATAGATTTTTAAAAGGGATGCCGCAGTGTAAACGGAGGCAGGTAAAATAGTAGTAAGATAAAAGGCTTAAATTTCGTGAGAGGTGATTAGATGATTACAGTGATCAATGGCGTTACATCGAAGCAGGTATTGGCAAATAAGCTGATCTCCATATTAAATACAATGGAATTGGATGGGTATTTCTATTTGGGATATCCCGTTTTAGGAGGAATGGACGGTAAGATCAAAGTTGATGCGCTGCTGGTGTGCAGGCAGTGCGGCGTAGTCATTTTTGATCTGGAAATGTCGGCTGATGATGATATTGAGCATAAGATCGTGCTGCTGGATGAATTGTATAACAATATGGAAGCCAGATTGAAGCGCTACAGTTACCTGTCAAACCGGAGGAAACTGCAGGTACCCATCAATGTGATCAGTTATGCGCCGCGCTGCAGGGTGGAAACAGAAGACATTCTTATTTCGGAGGAGGCAGTGCGGGAATATCTGGCAGCACTTAGCTGGGATGAAAGCAATGATTACTATACCAGGCTTTTGGAAGCCATACAGATGATCTCTCAGATCAAGAAACGCGGACACCGGTTGAATCTCCAGAATGATTTTTCCAGGGGATCGAAGCTGAAAGCATTGGAGAATCAGATATCATGTCTGGATAAGGAACAGAGTAAGGCGGTTATAGAGACTGTGGAGGGGGTTCAGAGGATACGCGGGCTGGCAGGTTCCGGTAAGACGATCGTACTGGCGTTGAAGGTTGCGTATTTGTATACCATGTATGAAGATAAAGTGATCGCTGTTACGTTTAACAGCCGTGCGCTGAAGGGACAATTCGTACAACTGATCACTAATTTTATTATAGAAAATACGAACGAAGAACCTGATTGGGACAGGATCAGAATCATTCATGCGTGGGGCAGCAGGAACGCAGAAGGGTTATACTTTAATTTTTGCAGAGTGAATAATATAGTCTGCTATGATTATAATGATGCATGCCAGAAATTTGGGCGCAATGCAACGGCTTTTGATATGGTCTGTCAGGAAGCGGTAGAGTCAGTGGTCGATCCGAAACCAATGTATGATATGATCCTGGTGGATGAGGCGCAGGACTTTTCCAAATATTTTCTGAGAATGTGTTATATGTCGCTTCCGCAGGAAAGTCGTATGCTTGTCTATGCCTATGATGAATTACAGAGTCTGGATAACAAAAGTGTTGCTTCGCCTGAGGAAATGTTCGGCAGTACAGATGGGAAACCTAATGTGGTATTGGATAACAGTAATGGCAAGGCGGAGGATATCGTATTATCGAAATGTTATCGCAATTCCAGGCCGGTTTTGATCACGGCGCACAGTCTGGGATTTGGCGTATACAGAGAGAAGGAAATGCGTGAGGAGACAGCGCTGGTTCAGCTGTTTGAGGATAAGAAGCTGTGGGAGGATATCGGTTATACGGTCAAGGAGGGCGGTATAAGGGACGGGGAGACTGTTACGCTTTATAGAACAGATGAAACCAGTCCGTTTTTCCTGGAAAGTCATTCCTCTATAGATGACCTGATTCAGTTCAGGAAATTTGAAACGCCCGAGCAGGAGGCGAAATGGGTCGTTGATGATATTGAGAGTAACCTGGGTAAGGAAGAATTGAGATATCAGGATATTATGATCATTCATCCGGATCCGAGAGTGACCAAAAGCTATGTTTCCCAGATTCGGCTTATGCTGATGGCGAGAGGCATAAAATCCCACATAGTGGGCGTGCAGACGACTCCGGATGATTTTTTTCAGGAAGACTCGATTGCTGTTTCGCAGATTTACAGGGCAAAGGGAAATGAAGCGGCGATGGTTTATCTGGTCAATGCAGACCTGTGTGCCAGAGGGATTAATTTATCCAGAAAGAGAAATATATTGTTTACAGCGATAACCAGATCGAAGGCATGGGTGAGGGTCAGCGGTCTGGGAGAGAATATGGAACTGTTAATGAAGGAATACGCGGAAGTAAAGGAGAAAAAGTTTCAATTACAGTTTACGTATCCGGATGTATCTCAAAGAAAAAACATGAGGATCATCCACAGGGATATGACACAAAATGAGATTCGCGAGATTAAAAAAAGCAATTTCAGTCTGGCAGATGTTTTATCGAAGATTCAAAAGGGAGAAATTCAAAAAGAAGATTTGGATGAGAACATGCTAAATACATTGAAGGACGTGTTATTCAGTTGAAAAGAAGAGAACAGGTATTTGAAGAAGTCAGAAGAGTGACGCAGGAATTGATCAGATGTGGATTGGCGGAAGAATATAATTTTCCCGTCATAAAGAATAATGACATTGTGTGGGGAAACTACACAGATATTTCACGGTATTTGAAGAACCTGGAATATGCTGCAATTTACAGTGAAATTGAGAAGCAACATAATTTTAATATGAAACTGCCGGACGGCGGAATTCTCCAACTGATGTATAGATTTGACGGACATGGTAAAAGTCTGCGGTCACACAGACTGGCTTTTTATCCGTCGCCATCTTATGAGATCTATCAGAATGATGCTGAGTTGTATGACGCAGACTATATATATGGTGATATTCTTAATAAAAGCGTATTACCAGTGATCATTCGTGCAGATTACAGCAGTGAAGAAGTGGACGGTGAAGTGCACCATCCATTCTCGCATATTACTTTGGGAGAGTATAAGAATTGCAGGATTCCGGCGGACAGGCCTGTTTCACCCATGCAGTTTGTCAGGTTTATTATGGAGCATTTCTATTATGTGCCGAGCTCTCAACTGGAATTTGATTTTGGCATGGAGGGGACTCTGAGATTTGAAGAACATATTGCAGAGTGTGATCTGTGCAGGAGCAGAATGATGATCTGAAATATTTTTATTTTTTTAAAATATGTCGAAATTCAGCGTGTGTTTTTGCTGCAAATGCAATATAATGAATTTATCAGACAGGATTAAAAAAGGAGGGTAACAATCATGATTCTTTATGTCAATGCAGCCGCACCCAAAGAGGGCAACGGCAGCAAGGAAACACCGTTCCGGCACATCAATGATGCGGCGAAGGTGGCGAAGCCGGGCGATGAAGTGCTGGTGGCGCCTGGTATCTACAGGGAGTATGTGGATCCGGTGAATGCGGGTACGGAGGATGCGCGGATCGTGTACAGGAGCGAGGTGCCGTTAGGGGCAATGATCACCGGAGCGGAAGAAATGAAGGACTGGAAGCACTATGAGGGGAACGTGTGGGTTTGCCGTGTGGACAACGGGGTGTTTGGCAGCTATAATCCGTACACGACCTTTGTGGGCGGCGACTGGTACTTTGCGCCGGTGGTGCGCCATACGGGAGCGGTTTATTTAAACGACCGTCAGCTGTATGAGGCGGAGACGCTGGAGGAGTGTATCAAGGGCGAGATCTATCCGCCTTCCTGGGAGCAGGAGTGGTCCGTCTATAAGTGGTATACCGAGCAGGACGGCAACGAGACGGTGATCTATGCCAACTTCCAGGGCAAGAACCCGAATGAGGAGAAAGTAGACATCAACGTGCGCCGCAACTGCTTCATGCCTTCCAAAACAGGTGTGGGTTATATCACATTCAGTGGCTTCAATGTGAATAAGGCCGCAACAACATGGGCGCCGCCGGCAGCCTATCAGGATGGTATGGTAGGACCGCACTGGTCCAGGGGCTGGATCATCGAGGACTGTGAGATCAGCAACAGTAAGTGCTGCGGTATCTCTCTGGGTAAATATTACGACGAAGAGAATGACCATTATTTTACCCGCAAACATGTGAAGAGTCCCACGCAGATGGAACGCGACGCGGTGTGCCGCGGTCAGTATCACGGCTGGCTGAAGGAGAAAGTGGGCAGCCATATCGTAAGACGCTGCCATATCCATCACTGTGAGCAGACCGGTATCGTGGGCCGTATGGGCTGCGTATTCAGTCTGATCGAGGACAATCATATTCACAATATCAACAATATGCAGCAGCTGGGCGGTGCGGAGATTTCCGGTATCAAACTGCATGCTGCCATCGACGTTGTGATGCGCCGCAACCATATCCATCATTCGACGATGGGCATCTGGTGTGACTGGCAGGCACAGGGTACGCGTATTTCCCAGAACCTGCTGCATGACAACTATGCGCCGGACGGCGTGCCTATGGCACAGGGCGCGATGATGAGTCAGGATGTGTTCATTGAAGTAAGCCACGGACCGACGCTGATCGACAACAACATTATGCTCTCCAAGGCGGCTGTCCGTATCGCCACGGAAGGTGTGGCCTGCGTACATAACCTGATCCTGGGTTCCTTTACCGCAGTGGGCGGCGGCACGGACAATATCGTGAACGGCGTCAACCAGCCCCGTTATACGCCGTACCATATCAGACACCGTACAGAGGTGGCGGGCTTTATGACGATCCTGCACGGAGATAACCGCATCTATAACAATATCTTCATCCAGAACTGGCCGGTTAAGGAAGTAGAAGAGAAGGAAGATATGGGATTCAGGATGGCAGACAATCAGGTAGTCGGTACGGATGTGTTTGACGAGTATCCGACTTATGATGAGTGGATCGAGAATTTTGATATGGACAAGCAGGCTGACATGAGGAAGCTGGCATCCTATCATTTCTCCCATCTGCCTGTGTGGGTGAACGGCAATGCCTACTTCAACGGCGCCAAAGCGTGGAAGAAGGAGCAGGCGAACCTGATCGACACGGAGCATACGGCGACGGTGGAACTGGTGGAAAAAGACAACGGATATTTCCTGAACACGAATGTGTATGAGCTGTTGGGCGATTTCCGGGATGGTATCATTAACAGCGATATTCTGGGATATGCCTTTGAGCCGGAGCAGAGATTCGAGAATCCTGACGGAACGGCGATCACGTTTAACGAGGATTATCTTGGCTCCCACCGCGGGCTGGATGCGGTTCCGGGACCGTTTGCGTCAGGGGAGGAAGCGGCGAAACGGTTGTGGTAGGCATCAGGGGCTGCGTTGTGTAACGGGGTGTGTCAGGAGCAGCTGGCAGGCCGTATGAGATCTTAACGATCTGCAGCACGTTTTAACAGGTTTCAATGGGTTTATGAGGTTTATGAAAGACTCCGCGTTGAAATTGACGCGTAGAGCAGCGGTCGGGCCGGAAGGGGTTCGGGCGCTGCCTGCCGGAATTTCGGATGCGGAGTTTTTCTGCGGAGACAGGTGCTGTGGATTGGTGTTGACAATTTATGATGGGTGCTATAGAACTTTATATATGTGATATTGTTGATGGAAGATAAGGAGATAAAGAGGCATGTCTGAGAAGCAGCAGACAAGAGAATATCTGAAACAGGTCATCAAGCTGAGTATACCGGCGGTGCTGGCCCAGATCAGCTCGATCATTATGCAGTATATCGACGCATCCATGGTGGGCAGTCTGGGTGCGGCGGCGACGGCGGCGATCGGACTGGTTTCCAGCACGACCTGGCTGTTTGGCGGGCTGTGCGTCTCTGCGGCTACCGGATTTTCGGTGCAGGTGGCTCAGCTGATCGGGGCGGAGCGGGAAAAAGATGCGAAGGATGTCCTGCGGCATGCGATCCTGTGTACGATGGTGTTCGGGCTGATCGCCTCTGCGGTGGGGATCGGCATCAGCTCATATCTTCCTGTCTGGCTGGGCGGAGCGGAAGAGATCCGGGGGAATGCTTCCCGGTATTTCCTGATCTATGCCTGTGCGCTTCCGGCCGCGCAGATGCGCCATACCGCCGGAAGTGCGCTGCAGTGCAGCGGTGATATGAAGGTGCCGAGCCGGCTGAACATCATGATGTGCGGGCTGGATGTGGTGTTTAACAGCTTTCTGATCTTTCCCACAAGGCAGATTTCTCTGGCGGGGATCCTGGTTACGATGCCGGGAGCCGGCATGGGCGTGACGGGCGCGGCACTGGGAACGGCGTTGGCGGAAGCCGTGACGGCGGTGTTGATGCTGTATGCGGTATGCTTCCGGTCGAAGAGGCTGAGGCTTGCAGGTCGACGGCAGCTTTTTGCCGCGCAGGCGGATCTGACGGGTGGCGTATCCGTTGAGGATTCATTCCCGGAAATTCCGGCAACGTTCTGCTTTCAGCCTAAATATCTGCATACGGCGCTTCGGCTTGCACTGCCGATGGCTTTTGAGCATACGGTAATGTGTGGGGCGCATATTGCGGAGACCCGTATTGTAGCGCCTTTGGGGACGGTATCGGTGGCGGCCAATTCTCTGGCAGTAACGGCGGAAAGCCTCTGCTATATGCCGGGCAGCGGTATCGGCACGGCGGCAACGACGCTGGTCGGACAGAGCATCGGAGCCGGAAAACCGGAGCGGGCAAAGCGTTACGCCAATCTGGCCGTGATGCTTGGCGCGGCCGTGATGACCTGTACGGGTGGCCTGATGTTTCTCGGCGCTCCGCTTATGTTTTCAATGCTGACGCCGGATGCGGCAATCCGCGAGCTGGGCGTGAGGGTGCTGCGGATTGAGGCCTTTGCGGAACCTTTGTTTGCAGTGTCTATCGTGACTGCCGGCGCGCTGCGGGGCGCAGGAGATACGCTGATCCCCAGTATGATCAATCTGGCCAGTATGTGGGGTGTCCGCATCACGGCGGCTTCCCTGCTGGCGCCGCGTCTGGGACTGGTAGGCGTATGGATCGCCATGTGCGGAGAATTGTGTGTGCGTGGATTGTTGTTTCTCGTGCGGCTTCTGCGGGGGAAATGGATGGAAACTGGACATGGCAGGGCAGTGACGTAAAATGCTACAGCGTTTGGCGGGACAGAGGAAGATTCCAGGCCCGCAGGAAGGAGTTTACAATATGGAGACGATAAAAAATCAGACGTTTGATCAGGAGCGTGCTTTATACGGCAGCAATGGCATTGAAGTGGTTGATTGCGCCTTTGACGGTCCGGAGGACGGTGAAAGCGCTTTTAAGGAGGGCAGAGATATCAGCGTGGAGAATTGTTTCTTTAATCTTCGCTATCCCTTCTGGCATGATGACAGGCTGAAAATCAGGAGTTCGGAGATGACGGAGCTTTGCCGGGCGGCGCTCTGGTACTCCCATGATATCGAGATTACGGATACGAAGCTGCACGGGATCAAGGCGCTGCGGGAGTGCAGCCGGGTAAAGATGCAGGGCTGTGACGTGGTCTCGCCGGAGTTTGGCTGGTCGGTGCACGAGATCGAGATGAAGGATTGCAGCGTGCAGGGCGAGTATTTCATGATGCGCTCTGACAGACTGCGCTTTGAAGATGTACGTCTGCAGGGCAAATATTCCTTCCAGTACATAGAGGATTCGGTGTTCGAGAACTGTGATTTTGATACGAAGGATGCATTCTGGCACGCGAAGAATGTGACAATCCGCAACAGCGTTGTCATGGGTGAATATCTTGCCTGGTACTGTGAGAATGTGACCTTTGATCACTGCAAGATTATCGGTACGCAGCCGCTTTGTTATTGTAAGAATTTAAGGCTGATCGACTGTGAGATGGCCGATACGGATTTGTCCTTCGAGAAGTCCGAGGTGGAGGCGACTATCACGGCGCCGGTCTTAAGCATCAAGAATCCGCTTTCCGGCCGGATTGTGGTACCCGCTGTGGGCGAGATCATCCGGGATGACGAAGCGTCGCACGGGGAGATTATTGTGGAAGGTTGAGCATCCGGTACTCTTTTGGTGAACAGCCGTACTTTTCACGAAAGATGCGGTAAAAGTAGCTGCTGTTGTTATAACCGACCGCGTCGATGATATCATCTGCGGACAGCGTTGTCTGGGACAGCAGATAGACTGCCTGTTGGAGCTTCTGCTGCTGCAAAAGGTCCTTGAAGGTCTGTCCGGTATATTTCTTCAAAAGGCGGCTGATATAGTAGGGCGGCAATTTGATCTCGGCGCAGATGTCGGTCAAAGTGCCGCTTTTATAATGCGTCTCAATATATTTCAGGACGCGGAAGATAAGATCCTGTTCGTAATTGCCGCCCTGATTCCCGGCCATCGAATCGGCGAAAACGGAAAGATTCATGAAGATCAGCCCCATGTTGATTTGATTGATGGTGTTGTGGCCGGGCTTTTTGTCAATCATGTTCAAGAGCATGTTTTCGATCAGATTCTGGATCGGCAGGATCTCTTTGGCCTGAAAGTGCAGGTAAGTGATCTGTGAGTCATGGCTCGACAGGGTGGAGATAAGAAAACTGCGCAGCACATTTTCC
>VSOD01000180.1 GCA_009774655.1 Lachnospiraceae bacterium | reverse complement strand
GTGTTGATCGTATGGCAAAAGATGGACAGAGCAAATAAGGAAGAAGAAGAAGCAAAAGAAGGTGAAAGAAAGGAACTGGTAAAAGCATGGCAAAATTATTTATCAATGAGAAGAACAGGAAGGGGCACATCAACCCTGAGATCTACGGTCATTTCTCGGAGCATCTTGGCAGGTGCATCTATGAGGGCCTGTATGTGGGCGAGGATTCCGAGATTCCCAATGTGAACGGGATGCGCACGGATGTCGTGGAGGCTCTCAAAGAGATGAAGATACCGGTGCTGCGCTGGCCGGGCGGCTGTTTTGCGGACGAGTATCACTGGCGGGACGGCATCGGGCCGAAGGAGACCAGAAAGAAGATGATCAACACCCACTGGGGCGGTGTCGTGGAGGACAACAGCTTCGGTACCCACGAGTTTTTTGAGTTGTGTGAACAGCTGGGATGTAAGACCTATGTGAACGGCAATGTGGGCAGCGGCACGGTGCAGGAGATGAGCGAATGGGTGGAGTATATGACCTTCGAAGGCGTCTCCCCGATGGCTGACCTGCGCAAACAGAACGGACACGAGAAGCCCTGGAAGATCGACTATTTCGGTGTGGGCAACGAGAACTGGGGCTGTGGCGGCAACATGACGCCGGAGTATTACGCGAACCTGTACAGAAGATATCAGACCTATGTGAGGCAGTACCACAAGGATGCGCCGATCAGAAAAGTGTGCGGCGGACCGAACGTGGCGGATTATAACTGGACAAAGAAAGTGCTGGATACCTGCTTTGCGAGCCCGCAGCCGGGCGATGGTATGGGCACAAAGGGCTTTATGGACGGCCTGTCCCTGCACTATTATGTGCATCCGGGCGGATGGCAGGACAAAGGAAGTGCCACGGAATTTGATGACAGGACCTGGTATAAGACGATGGCCAAAGCGGCCTATATCGAGGAGTTGATCGAACGTCACGGCGCGATCATGGATCAGTATGATCCGGAGAAGAAGATCGGTATGATCGTGGACGAGTGGGGATGCTGGTTCGATGTGGAGCCGGGGACGAATCCGGGATTCCTGTATCAGCAGAATACCATGCGGGATGCGCTGGTAGCGGGCGTGTCGCTGAATATCTTCAATAAACACTGCGACCGTGTGAAGATGACATGTATCGCACAGATGGTGAACGTGCTGCAGTCCGTGATCCTGACGGAAGGGCCGAAGATGCTCTTAACGCCCACCTACCATGTGTTCCATATGTATAAGCACCACCAGGATGCGGAGCTTGTGGACAGTTATATCGAGGGCAATAAGACCGTCGGCATGGACGAGGAATATCAGGTGCCGATTTTGAGCGAGTCCGTGTCCGTGGATGCCGAAGGATATGTGAATGTGACCCTGAACAATCTGTCCGTGACCGAGGACATGCCTGTGGAGATGGCCTTTGCACAGCTGCAGCCTGGTCAGGTGAAGGCAGCCATCCTGCGGGAAGAGATGCACGCCTGCAATACCTTCGAGGAGCCGGAGAAGGTGAAGGAGGAGAGCTTCGATGCCTTTGAGATCAGGGACGGCAAGATCTGCTTTACGGCGCCGGCCTGCAGCGTGATCAGTTTCCGTGTGAAGTAGAAAGGGCAGGAAATAAGGAGAGGCGTGATGAGAGAGATGGAAAAAGAGACAAAACGCCACTGCCGCAAATGTCTGACAAGAGACATGGATCAGAATGCATATTTTGAAAATCTGCACGCTTACATCCGGGATCTGGATGAAGCGCTGAAAGTTGAGGAGCCGCTTTACGAAGAGCGGCTTTCTCTGTGCAGAAAATGCGATCTGCTGGCAGACGGCATGTGCAGGGCCTGCGGCTGCTATGTGGAGCTGCGCGCGGTGATGAAGAAAAACAGCTGTCCCTATGAGAAATGGGTGAGTGAAAAAGAATTATCATAAAGTATGCGAAAGAAAAATATTTCAACTTTTTCTAAAATGTTTTAAATTATTAAAAAATAGGTATTGACGGAAGCTGAATAGCATTGTACAATGTGAATATAGATGACAGACAAATGAGAAAAAAATAGTCAACTTGCTTAATTACCTGATCGTTTCAAGGGAAAAGTGCCGGCTGTTTTTGGGAAAAAGTCAAAGTGATGCCCGCTGATTTAAATTATTTTAAGGAATAAGCATAATGCGCTTTGAGAAATGGTTTGTCTGGAAATCGACCTATTTTTTAAAAATCTAAAGGAGGAAGAAGGATGAAAAAGAAAGTATTGGCTACTCTGCTGAGTACGGCGATGGTTGCTTCCGCCCTGATTGGGTGTGTGGGGGGGGGGCAGAATGCTCCTGCCAGTGACGGTGCTGTAGCGGGTGATGAAGCGGCTGCAGGTGATGAGGCAGCGGCGGGGGACGACGCAGCAGCGGGCGATGAGGCAGCGGCAGGCGACGAGGCGGCTGCAGAGGAAGAGATCCCGACAAGTACCTTCGGCGACCCCAACGGAACCCATATGGAGATGTGGACTTTCGTGGAACTGCACGGACAGCACTACGGCAACATGGTTGAGAAGTGGAACGAGCAGAATCCCGACAGGACGATCGAGATCACATGTACTACATACCCTTATGCAGACATGCACACGAAGCTGCTGACATCTCTGACAGCAGGCACCGGTGCGCCTGATATCTGTGACGTGGAGATCGGCCAGTTCCCGAATGTGGTAGCAGGACTTGACACCTGGCTTGTACCGCAGGACGACAATGCAGCGCCTTATCTCGATACGATGGTTCCTGCCAGAATGGATGTATATGCAGGTTCCGACGGACATTACTATGGTATTCCCTACCATGTAGGCGCAACCGTTATGTACTATAACGTGGCGGCTATGGCTGAGGCGATGGGAGCTTCCCAGGAGGATATCATCGCGAAGATCGATGCGGTGGTGACATGGGATGATTATGTAGCGCTTGGTCAGGAGTATCTGGCGGCGATCGCAACGGAAGGCAAGTTCTGGACATCTGTGGATACTGCAGGCTGCGACTGGCTGTGGATCGCGATGGCGGAGCACGGCGAAGACTGGACAGGCGGATTTGACGGTACGGCCAACGTGCAGCTTGATTCCGTGAAGAAGATGCTGACGATGCAGCAGGAATGGATCAACAACGGACTGGCACAGGTTTCTCCTGACGGACATACGGATCTTGAGGCAGGTTTCCAGAACATCCTTGACCACAATATCGTATCTTTCCCGAAGGCTATGTGGTATATGAGCCGTTTCACCAACTATATGCCGGAAGAGTCAGGTAACTGGTATATCGCAAAGTGTCCGGTATTCGAAGCAGGCCAGCCCTGTTCCGTAGGTATCGGCGGTACAGGTACGGTAGTAACACAGCAGGCAGGTGATCCCGATCTTGCATCCGAGTTCCTCTGCTGGGCTAAGATGTCCGAGGAAGGCGAGCAGCTGATCTGGGATAACCTGGGATTTGACGTATGTAATACGGCACTTTGGAATGATGACGCATTCGCACACGACGACAACAATCAGTATAATGCATTCTTCATAAATTATCCTTACGATGTTCTTTACAGCATCAAAGATGATATCGGCGCGGTTTATACGACAGCAATCAGCCCGACCATCAATGAGCAGTTCTGCAACATCACGCTGAACGATATTCTTGAGAATGGCGTGGATGTGGAAGAGGCACTGCAGACCGCACAGGATGTAGTGGATCTGGAACAGTAAAACATACAATACAATAGGGCGGCGGTAACAGGCTGCCCTATTATTTCGAGGGATGGCAGGAATGAGTCATGCCTGTATTGGGTAAGGAGTGTGTGCGTATGAGTAAATTCAAGAAGTTTTTCTATTCACAGAAGGCGGCGCCCTATGTGTTCGTCCTTCCGTTTATCTTAAGTTTTGCGTTCTTTTGGATCTATCCTCTTTGCAGTACGATCACCATGAGTTTTCAGGATATCAAACCGACAGGGGCGGAGTGGGTCGGTTTTGCCAATTTCGTGAAGCTCGGCAAGGATACGGCGTTCCGCACGGCGGTCATGAACAGTTTTGAATACATGCTGCTGACGCTTGTGCTGTTGATTCCCTTTCCGATGCTTTATGCAGTGCTGATGGATTCCAGACTGGTGAAAGCGAAGGGATTCTGGAAAGCGTGTCTGTATGTGCCGGCATTGACGTCCGTAGTAATTTCCGGTACACTGTTCCGTCTGATGTTCTCCGAGTATGCGACAGGACAGATGAATGTGATCACATCGGCTCTGGGGCTTGGGACTTTCAAATGGTTAAAAGTAAAAGCGACCGGCCTGTCAGCGCTTGTTATCGTGGCGTGCTGGAGATGGACCGGTGTAAACATGCTCTACTTTATATCCGGATTGAAAGCGATCGACACGGCGTTGTATGAATCGGCGGAAATCGACGGGGCAAACGCATGGCAGAAGTTCCGGTATGTGACGCTTCCGTTGTTAAAGCCGACCACGATCTATGTACTGACCATCAGTGTCTATGCGGGTCTGGCAATGTTCATGGAAGCATATATGCTGTGGGCAGGTCCCGATTCGCCAAACAACATCGGTCTGACCATCGTCGGCTATCTGTATAAGAGAGGTATCGCGAAGAACCAGTTAGGCTACGGAAGTGCAGTCGGTATCGTACTGCTCGTCATTGCTTTGACCATCAATATCATTCAGCTGGTATTGAACGGAACATTCAAGAAGGAGGAAAGATAATATGGCACAAACATCCTCTGTAAACGCAAAAGAAACCATGGGCATGATGGCAAAAAGAAGGATCCTGACGTTTGTTTCGACGGCATTCTTTGCAGTGCTCTCCTTTATCATCGTATTTCCGCTGCTCGCCGGACTGATCGCGTCTTTCAGGCCCGGTACGGAACTGATCCGCAGAGGCCTGAGTGTGGATCTGGACTTCAGCACGATGACGCTGGCAAACTATAAATATCTGTTCGGCAATAACGCCGACGGCCAAAGATACTTTATGTGGTACAAAAACAGCCTGATCCTGACGGCGATCTCCGTAGTGGGAACACTTTTTATCTGTTATGTCGTGGCGTATGGACTGACGATGTACAATTACAGACTGAAAAATTTCCTGTTCTTCCTGGTCATCGCCACCATGATGGTGCCTTTCGAGATCCTGATCCTTCCCTTGTATAAGGAAATGATCACCATCGGCCTGATCGATACCATGGCGGGCGTTGTACTGCCGGGAATATGCGGAGCATCCACGATCTTCTTCTTCAGACAGTACATGACGGGACTGCCGAAAGAACTTCTCGATGCGGGACGGATCGACGGCGCCACGGAGTACGGCATCTGTTTCAAGATCATGCTGCCGATCACCAAGCCGGCATTCGCGGCCATGTCCATTCTGACAGCGATGGGCGCATGGAACAACGTGCTGTGGCCGATGCTCGTATTCAGGAGTGCGGACAAATTTACGCTGCCGATCGGTTTAAATACCCTGCTCACACCTTACGGCAACAACTATGACGTGCTGATTGCAGGTTCTATCTTCGGTATCATACCGGTATTTATCGTGTTCCTCTGCTTCCAGAGATATTTTATCGAAGGTATGACAGCAGGAGCAGTCAAAGGATGAGTGCCGCCTTGTAAAAGGGATACATTCCTTATATATGGAAACTGCCGCCAAAGCCGGATCTCCGGCCGGGGCGGCAGTTTTTGTGTTATGGAAGGTGCGTCACAGCAGCTTTACGGGGCCGGAGATGATCTCCCTGGCAACGTATAAGGTGCTGTCAATCCTGGCATTCATCGTCCATTTCACCAGAGTTATCTCACCCCGCTCAATCTCGATACAGGTGATGCAGCGGGGATGTACACAGCTTCCCGTATTATAATAGAAAGAAGGCTCCTGCGGCAGCACGGGGCGGTGGGTATGTCCGGTGACCAGGATATGCTGCCGTTCTCTGGCCCATTGGCGCAGGCTTTCTTCGCATTTTTCCTTTACCTCGTAATTCTTGGCGGCGCTGGTGGGATCCAGAAAGCCCAGATTCTCAAGCGGGCTCCAGAAATACCGTACCAGAAAGCGGGCCAGAGGCCAGAGCGTGGAATTGAGCAGACTGGCCTGGTGGCCGTGGGTCAGGTAAAGAGATTTCTCTGGAAAAGATTCGGAGCGCAGCACCAGAGCCTCCAGAAAGGCCGGGCTCTTTTTGCGGGTGATATTGTGATTGCCGTAGAGAAGATACAGCCGGCCCCGTTCCTCAAATCGGGAAAACATACAGTAGACATCGTCGTGGATCTCGGTGATATTGCGCAGCTTCCGGTTTTCCCACAGTTCTTCCCCGTCTCCCAGCTCGATATAAGTGAAACCGCCCCGGTAATAATGTTCCAGCGCCGCGTAGTAGAGATGCTGGTTTTTCAGAAAATTGTCGGAGGAAGTACCCACGCCCCGGTGACAGTCACTTATGAGAACATATTTGGAGCATCTGTTTAAGGGCAGTGCGGGTGCCTGCGCAAAAGCGCGGTCCAGACGGCTTGTGATACTCATGAAGTTCTCCTGTCATGAAATCTGTGCGGCCGGCATCTGCGGCAGCATTTCGGGCGGCGGCAGCCGCTTTTCCGGTGGCACCTTCTGTGAAAACGATGCAGCAGCATCAGCCGCCGGAAGCAGAAAGGCAGGTAGAAGTAAAGATATAATACGCGGTCTTCCGTGCAGACAAAGGGTCTGGTGATCCAGACGAAAAGACGGCAGTAGATCCGGTTCAGACACTGGGAAAGCCAGCGGTGGAAACGGGTAAACAGACTGTAATGCACGGGCAGCGGCCGGTGGAAGGTAAAAGAAAGACAAAGGTTCTGGATGGTAATCTCCTCTGCGGGATAACCGGCCCTGCATAAGCCACAGTGGAAGGCATCCATCATTTCCTCGTTGGGAAAATAGACGGCGGCTTTCAGGCGCAGGTCCTGCGGACAGGAAAAAACACCCGGTATAAAGGCCGTAAGCCACCAGTGCTTCTCGGAGATCTGTACATATGTGCCGTCCGTCTCGCAAAGATGAAGAGAGCATGAAAGCATTTCGTGTTCGTCGGCAGCTGCAAAATGCGCCACCTGATATTCCGCCTCGGACAGGAGCCTGTCGGCATGGTAGATGCCGATCTCCGCCCCGGTGTTGATGCCGTACTGGCCTTTCCAGAATTCGATCAGCCACGTCTTTTTCTGGTAGTCGAAATAGACCGGGAGGGCGTCGAAGACCATCTGGAAACGGGGCGCCATATAGTCATAGAACCACGTGTAGCCGGCGGCCTTCTGCCAGGCGTCTATGGTGGAGGAAAAGAAACCGCAGCAGCAGTGATAGACATAGCCGAAAGGAGCCGCCAGTTCCTCCAGCATAGAACATTTCTGACATTTATCCATACATTTGACCCGGCAGATGATCTTTTTTCTGCGGAAATGACAGAAGATCATGCAGATAAACGCGATCAGAAACAAGATAAAAAGAGTAACGTACATAATGTGTAACCTATAATCCTATGTGGTTTTGTTCTATTTTATGCCGAAAAAAGGGAAAGGTTATTGAAGAATTTGCGCGGGGTGTTTCGTTCTTGTTTATAGAGGTGAGTGTGTACCCGGTGTAAAATGGTGCGGAATGGAGGAAAAATGGTGGAGCGGATGATGGAGAGAACAGCGTACAGTAAGATGGAGAATGAGGGGGACAGGAAAACGGAGAGGCCTGTAGAGAGAAGCATTAAAAGAAGATTTGGAAAAAGGATGGCGGGGATGCTAAAGACCGGGCTGTTGTTTCTGCCTGTCCTGTGTCTGGAAGGATGTGCGGAAGCGATACCGGCAGGACTGGGAGACAGCAGCCTGGACGGTTTATCTGAGAGATCCAGCTGTTTTACCTATTATGCTTCCGCGTGCGATGACGGAGACTTTCAGGTGAAGGGCAGGGTGTATCTGCATGAAACCAATGCGGGGATCGTATGTATTACGGCAGAGGAGGATACGGAGGTGGACGTGCAGGGAAGTATAAAAAATGCAGAAGGTGATGTGCAGCTTGTCTTTGAAGCGCAGGACAAAACCCGGACAGTCATCGTCGATGGGGAAAACAGGGAGGTCGAAGAGAAAGTCGCAGTTGCGGAAGGAAAAAGTGAAATTTACTTTACCGGAGAAGGCAGCTGTGAATTCAAGCTGGAGATGACCGCCGGGGAAAAAGTGAGCTTTGATGACGGAATGGAAAAGCCGGAGCCGGACAGCGGGGCGGAGGGTGCGGAAGACCGGGAGCGGGATGCCGGGACGGAGGATGCGAAGGACCGGAAGGCGAATGTCGGGGCGCAGGATGCGCAGGATTGGAAGACGGTTGTCG
>VSOD01000018.1 GCA_009774655.1 Lachnospiraceae bacterium | reverse complement strand
CCATATGATACCGCTTATAATGTCCTATAAATTGGACTATGAAATATCACCAACACAGTTATTGACTAACACCTTTCTATTTTATGATTTTTTTTCATTATACATGTTTTCTTATAGGATGACAATTATAAGTTTTCGAAAAAATTACAAATCCCAGAAGTGGAAAAATATAATAAGACAATACGGTTTTTGTTTAAAATGCATAATTTTTTGTGTTTAAATTTAACAAATCATACAAAATGTATATTTTTGATTAAGATTCTCTTTACTTTTTCTGCAATGGCAAGTATACTGAAAATGTAAATTTTACGAAAAATATGAAAAAAATTATGAAATATTTTCAGAAAGAGGTGAAAAATTTGCGATGGGGTTTTGTTGGAACCGGAAAGATTGCACAGAGGATCATGGAAGCCTTTGAACTGGTGCCGGAGGCGGAGGTGGTCGCAGCTTACAGCCGTAACATTAAAGCGATGCAGGAATTCTGCAATCAGTGGAAGATTCCGAAGCAGTATGGAACGGTGGAAGAACTGGTCAACGATCCGGAGGTTGACATCGTATATCTGGCGACACCGCATATTGTGCATTATGAGCATACGATGAAGGCGCTACAGGCCGGTAAGCATGTTCTATGTGAGAAGCCGATTGCGATGTCGGAACGGGAGACGCAGGGGATGGTCGATCTTGCAAGGGAGAAGGGCGTTTTTCTTATGGAAGCTCTGTGGTCACGTTTTTTTCCGATTGCTGTCTGGCTGAGAGAGCTGATTGATTCGGGAAAAATGGGGAAGGTCTCTAATGTGATGGCAGACTTTTCCTATCAGGCGGAGTATGATCCGGAATATCGCTTCTTTAAGAAAGAGCTGGGAGGCGGAGCGATGCGTGGAGCAGGGATTTATCCATTGTCCATGGCAGCGATGGTATTTGGAGAAATACCCTGTGAGATCAAGGCTATGGCGGAGACGAGAAACGGAGTTGATTTAAGAAGCAGTGCGCTTCTCCGATTTCCCTGTGGCGGTACGGCACAGATTTATACCGGTTTTCAGAGCGAGTCCGTCTGGGCGGCCAATATCGCATTTGAAAAGGGCGCCGTATACATTCCCAACTTCTGGCATCCGGATCGGGCGTATATTATTCGGGATGGCGAAGCGGTGGAAACAGTGGAAATGCCCTTTACGTTTCCGGGATTCCAATTCGAGATCATAGAGACCATAAAGTGTATTCAGGCAGGCAGGACAGAGTGCAGTGTGATGCCTTTGGATGAAAGCGTTGCGTTAGCGGGCGTGATAGATGAGATGTATCGTCAATGGGATGTGGAAGGAACTGAACGGTTACGGTAAGGGGGCAGCGATGGAGACGTTGAGAATAGGAATCGTAGGTGTTGGATATATCGGCAATAAGCATATAGAGACCATTCGCAGAATACCACATACGAGAATTATGGGAGTCGTGGATGCAGACTATGAACGGGCGTGCCGGATGGCCAGGGATTTGGGAATCCCCTGTGTGTATACGACTGTAGATGAAATGCTGGCATCGGACCAGATCGATGTAATACACAATTGTACTCCCACATCAAAGCATTTCGAAGTGAATAAGAAGGTCATATGTGCAGGAAAAAGTCTGTATTGCGAAAAGCCGCTGACAATGAATCTGGAAGAGGCTGCCGAGCTTATGGCGCTGTTGGAAAAGAATCCGGTGCCAAATGCCGTAAATCTGAATTATCGTATGAATGCTCTTGTTCAGGAGATGAGAACAAGAGTGCAGGATGGGGAGAGCGGGCGTCTTTTTATGGTGACAGGCAGTTATGTGCAGGACTGGATGATGTATCAGGACGATTATGATTGGCGTCTTGACCTTGAGATGGGGGGAAGATCCAGGGCACTTTCCGATATCGGTTCCCATCTGTTTGATCTGTGTCAGTTTGTTACCGGTCAGCACATCACAGCAGTGAATGCAAAGCTGATGATCGTGCATCCCAAAAGGCTGCATTATGAAAAGGATGGGGGCACTTTTTCCAAAGAAAAGGGCAGATTTCTTGGAGAGGTAGAGGTGCAGAATGAGGATGTTGCAAATATCATGATCCGTCTGTCAGGGGGCGCGGAGGGAATGATGCAGGTATCTCAGATCACTGCAGGGCACAAGAACGATCTGCGTCTGCGCCTAGATCTGGAAAAATGTTCTTATGAGTGGAAACAGGAAAATGGGGACATGCTTTACATAGGATACCGTGGTAGGCCCAACGAGATTCTGCATCGGGAGGCGGATATGCTTTCAGAGCAGGTTCGCGGTTTTTCCCGCCTGCCTGCCGGGCATCCCGAGGGGTGGAATGATGTGCTGTACAATGCAATCAGTGCATTCTACCGTTCTATTAATGAAAAGAACGATGGACAGACAGTTCCTTATGCGACGATAGAAGATGGAGTCAGTGTAATGAAGGTTATAGATGCCTGTATGAAGAGCGACAGGGAAATGCGCTGGGTTGATGTGGAGATGGGAGCCTGCTTATGAAGAAATTTCTTTTAAAACGGATTTTGATCATGATACCGGTTTTCTTCGGAATGACCATACTGGTTTTTGTACTCTCCAATCTTACACCGGGATCGCCGGTTGACGCGATGATCACGGCAGATATGACGCCGGCAGACATTGAGGCATTGTATGTGAGAATGGGGCTTGACCAGCCTCTGTATATACAATATCTCAGGTGGCTGGGAAGATTGTTTCAGGGAAGTCTTGGATATTCTTTCCGGACCGGCACGGCAGTGACCGGTGTGATCGGAGAACGTGTGGGACCGACGCTGCTTTTGACCGGGACGGCGCTTGCACTGGCGATTGCAGCCGGGGTGTTGTTTGGAGTGGCTGCGGCGTGCAAACCTTATTCCGTATGGGATTATATGGCTTCCGGGCTTTCCTTCATCGGAGCGGGCGTGCCGACCTTCTTTCTGGCGTTGGTTTTTATCTATTGCTTTGCAGTGAAGTTGCAGTGGCTGCCTACAGGCGGCATGTATGCCAATGCGAGTACAAAGGACTGGCTGGATGTGGCAAAGCATCTGCTGATGCCGGCGGTGCTGCTGGGTATCTCCATGATGGGGGGATATATCCGCCAGACGCGCAGTTCGATGTTAGAAGTCATGGGAGAAGAATATGTAAAGATGGCACGCGCAAAAGGCATGCGGGAGAAAGTTGTCCTGTATTCCCATGCACTGCGCAATGCAATGCTTCCCGTGGCGACACAGATCGGTATGTCGGTGCCGTTCCTTGTAGGGGGAGCGGTGGTAACAGAGCAGGTTTTTGGATGGCCCGGTATGGGCAGTCTGATGGTACTTTCCATCACGTACAGAGATTATCCTGTGATCATGGGAGTGACGGTGTATACAACCTGCGCCGTTATGGTGGTAAACCTGCTGATGGATATCATCTATGCGCTTTTGGATCCGCGAGTCCGCAATTAAGAGAAGGGAGCTGTCATCATGGATAAGATAAAGAAAGAAAATGTGCAGAACTCCTTCTGGAGAAATACAATACAAAAATTTATGAAACATAGAGTGGCGATGTTTTCGCTCCTGCTCCTGACAGTGGAGATTCTGGCTGTTATCCTGCTGCCTCTGCTCATGGATCTGGATCCTTATACTACGAATGCGGGGTGTTTCAGTATGGCGCCGGATGAACGCTTTCTGCTGGGGACGGATGAGGTGGGAAGGGATGTGTTTTCCAGGCTTGTCTACGGAGGCAGAGTCTCCATCATGGTAGGATTTGTATCTGCACTGTTGAGCGCAGTGGTCGGTATCCCGCTTGGACTGCTGGCAGGTTATTACGGCGGCGTCATACGCATGGTGATCATGCGTCTTGTGGATATTTTCATGTCCTTCCCGGCCATGATCATACAACTGGTGCTTGTTACCGTACTTGGGGCATCGGCGGCCTCTGTCATGCTTGTGATCGGGCTTTTGGGATGGACAGGTTTTGCACGCCTAACATACAGTAAGGTTATTTCAGTGAAGGAACAGGAGTATGTGGAAGCGGCCAGAGCCAGCGGTGCAACGAACCTGCGTCAGATGTTTCAATATATTCTGCCTAATTCTCTGGCTCCTCTTTTCGTGCAGTTCAGTTTCAGCGTTGCAAGTGCAATCCTGCAGGAATCAGGGCTGAGTTTTCTCGGGCTGGGGGTTCCTGTACCTACCGCATCCTGGGGGAATATGATCTATTCTGCTCAGAGTTTGAGTACCCTTGTATATCGTCCATGGATGTGGGTGCCGGCCGGTACGATTCTGGTGGCTACTGTGTTGAGTATCAATTTTATTGGAGACGGTTTGCGGGATGCGCTTGATCCGAAAATGAAACTCTAGCGTGAAGGGAAGAACGCAGAATGCTCGCGATATTGGGAGGAGGGAATGAGTGGATGGAAGATAACGTATTGCTGCAGGTGAGCCATCTCAGGACACAGTTTGAGACAAAGGAAGGCATAATTCCGGCAGTGGATGATATCAGTTTTACGGTGGAGAGAGGACAGGTTCTGGGGATTGTCGGAGAATCCGGATGCGGCAAGAGTGTGACAAGCATGTCCATTCTGAAACTGATTGAAAAGTATAACGGCAGGATTCTGGCAGGAAGTTCTGTCAAACTGGAAGGCCGTGAACTTTTGGGACTTTCGGAAGCAGAGATGTGCAATATTCGAGGAAGAGAGATCGCCATGATCTTTCAGGATCCGATGACGTCTTTAAATCCGGTCTTCACGATAGAGAGGCAGATGGTGGAAACGATCGTTCGGCATAAGAAGATCGGCAGGAAGGCAGCACATTCCACAGCGATTGAATGGCTTGCGAAGGTGGGGATTCCGGAACCGGAGAAGCGGATAAAGGAGTATCCGCATCAGCTCTCAGGTGGAATGCGGCAGAGAGTGATCATCGCGATTGCCCTTTCGTGCGATCCAAAGCTGCTGATCGCGGACGAACCTACCACTGCGCTGGATGTGACGATTCAGGCACAGATATTGGATCTTTTGAGAAAGCTCAAGGATGAGGTGAACGCGGCGATTATCCTGATCACCCATGATATGGGAGTGGTGGCGGAGATGGCAGATCATATTCTGGTTATGTATGCGGGACGTGCTCTGGAATACGGAACGAAACAGCAGATCTTCAGGAATCCGAGACATCCTTATACGAAAGGGCTTCTGGCATCGATCCCGCGTATGGACAGACAGGAGGAACGCTTGTTTTCCATAGAAGGCAATGTGCCGAATCTTCTGAAACCGGTTGAAGGATGCGTCTTTCGGGAACGATGTGGATATGCCAGGGAGGTGTGCGACAGGTGCCGGCCGGAACTTCTATCGCTGCCGGACGAGAGCCGTGTAAGCTGTCTGCTGTATGAAAAAGAAGCAAAGGAGAGTGCATATGAATGATTCGAACGCTTTGCTCGCCGTGCAAAATGTAAAAAAATATTTCAAAGGGACGAAGGGATGCCAGGTTAAGGCTGTTGACGATGTGAGTTTTGCTGTCGCAAAAGGGGAAACTCTTGGTCTGGTGGGAGAGTCCGGCTGCGGAAAATCCACGCTGGGGCGGACCGTGCTCAATCTTGTGAATGCCACAGAAGGAGGCGTGATCTATGAGGGAAGAGATATCCTGAAATTGCCGCAGACGGAAATGCGGATGCTGCGAAAGAAGCTGCAGATGGTATTCCAGAATCCCTATTCCTCCCTGAATCCCAGAATGACGGTATTGGAAGCCGTACGTGCGCCGCTTGATATTTTCGGAATCGGAACAAAGGAAGAGCGGTTTGAGAGAAGCAGGGATATTTTGAAATATGTGGGACTGGATGAATATCAGATGTATCGATATCCACATGAATTTTCGGGTGGACAGAGACAGAGGATCGTGATTGCGAGGGCGATTATTTCCGAGCCGGATTTTGTGGTGTGTGATGAGCCGGTTTCGGCGCTGGATGTATCGGTGCGTGCACAGGTACTGAATTTGATGCAGGATATTCAGAAGGAAAGAGGAGTCGCATATCTGTTTATATCCCATGATCTGAGTGTGGTAAAGCATATCAGTGACAGGATCGCAGTCATGTATCTGGGAAAGATCGTAGAGATCTCTCCTAGGGAGACGCTGTATGATCAGCCGGGACATCCGTATACACAGGCGCTTCTGTCGGCAATTCCGATTCCGGATACAGATATTGTCAGGGAACGGATCATTCTCAAGGGGGATCTGCCCAGTCCGATGAATCCCCCGACAGGATGCCGGTTCCATACCCGGTGCCGGTTTGCCGTAGAAGAGTGCAGGATGAAAGAGCCAAAGATACGCTTTGATGAAAGCGGCCACGGGGTAGCATGCCATAGGTGGAAGGAGTGAGAAGATGACAGAAAGAGAACTGGCCCGGCGTATCGACCAGTGGGCGAAAGAACATGAAGAGGAACTTGTGCGTGACCTGATGCGGGCGGTGGACTGTGAAAGTGTGAGCAGACCGGGGGAAGGCGGTTATGCAATGGGAACGGGTTGTAAAGAATGTGCGGATCTGATGCTTTCGCTGGGAGAGCAGTATGGATTTGAGATACAGAACGATGATTACTATTGTATAAGCATTCTGTATCCGGGAATAGATAAGAAGGAGCTGGGGATTTTGGGACATATGGATGTTGTTCCGGCGGGGAGCGGGTGGCATTACGAACCGTATCGTTCCGTTCACAGGGACGGATTCGTAATCGGCCGCGGAAGCAGTGACAATAAAGGACCTGCCATGATGTCATTGTATGTACTGCGATGCATGAAGGAACTGGGGCTTTCTATGACACATACGCTCAGGCTGATCATCGGTTTTAATGAGGAAGCCGGAATGAAGGATGTTGAGCATTATCTGAAAGGACACTGTCCGCCTGAATACACCTTGATCTGTGATGGCGGATGGGCCATGTGCATAGGTGAGAAGGGAATCCTCACGGCTGATTTGGTATTTCCTGCGGGGGAGGGTAATCTGCTGGACATCAGCGGAGGCGTTGCCTCCAACTCGGTTCCGGATACAGCATGGGCACGGCTGAAAGATGTTTCGGCAGAGGCAGTCAGATACCTGCAGCAGGAACGGCCGGAGGTGGAAATCTTAATGGAAGGAGACGAGGTAACAATTCGTGCCTATGGAAAAGCAGCGCATGCGTTTGTACCGCATGAAGGGGAGAACGCCATATACAGGTTATTGGCTCTTCTGAGTGACTATGGACTTGTGACGGGTCAGACAGCGCGGCGGCTGCATACTCTGCGGGAGTGTTTCTGTGATGACTATGGGGTCGGACTTCGGATTGACAAGGAGGATGCACTGTCAGGAAAGACAACCTGCGTCGGCGGGATGATCCGCATGGAGGAGGGCATGATACGTCAGAATATTAATGTCCGTTATGCGGTGGAGCAGAATTCGGAGGAACTGTTGTGTAAGCTGCAGGAACGCTGCGGAGAACTGGGGATACTGCTGGAGAATCTTGAGTACAGCGATCCACGATTTACGTCTCCGGAACTGCCGGTGCCGAAACTGCTTTTAGATACATGTCATGAGTTTCTGGAAAGACAGTATGAACCTTATGTGATGGGCGGGGGAACTCACGCGAGAAAGTTCCCGAATGCGCTTCCCTACGGTCCGGGGATCATGGACTATCGAAATCCTTTTGGTTCGCCTCATGGGATTGATGAGGCAATATGTATAGAACATCTGACACAGGCCATGAAAGTGTATGTCATTGCGCTGCTTCGGCTGGATGCATATTTTAAGGAATGAACTCACTGCCGGGATCAGCCGGCTTGAGAATAAAAGAATGGAGGAAACACGAATGAAAAAGAAGATTGTGAAACTGATGGCACTTTGTATGGCAGCAGTTCTGGGGCTTACAGCCTGTGGACAGGCGGCGGAAAATCCGCCGGCAGCGGACAGCGCCGCAGAAGAGAATGTGGCGGCTGAAAAGCCGGACGGCAGTACGCAGGAGGCAGAAAAGCCGGCGGCCAAAGAGGAGGCCGGTGGTGAGAAGGTAGTTACATTGGCGGCAACGGCTGCATGGATGTCCATGTGTCCTTTGACCTGGGTGACGAAAGATGCACAGATTGCATTCTCCTATCCGGTTTTTGACACGCTGGTCAATGTCAATGCAGATGGTGAGATCACACCGCGTCTGCTGCAGAGCTGGGAGCAGTCCGAAGACGGCTTGACAATCACCGGAAAACTGAATCCGGATGCCAAATGGCATGATGGCGAGAAGGTAACTGCAAATGATATTGTTTTTACTTACTCAATGTTAAGCAATTCTGAGGTTGAAGCAGAACGGACCTGCCGCCTGATCACAGGAACTGATGATGCAGGTATCATCACCGATGCGGATGCATTCGGAATTAAGGCAGTTGATGATGAGACAGTGGAATTTACGTTGAAACAGCCGACTACGTTGCTGAATTTCTTCTATACATTCCGCTTTGCGCTGGTAGTTCCGGAGCACTGCCTGAAGGACATTCCTGCTGCAAGCCTGACAAGTGATCCTTTCTGGGAGAACCCTGTTGGATCAGGACCGTTTAAGTTTGACTCTTATATTTCCGGAGAACGTATGGAATACACGGCCTTTGATGAGTATTATCTGGGCAGGCCTGATTTTGACCGCCTGATCATCCGCGTGATCCCAGCCAACAATATTTTATCGGCAATGATGTCAGGAGAAGTGGACTCCACTGTTTACGGATCGTTGATGTCCTATAATGACTATGAGCTGGCAAAGCAGGATGCATCCATGAATACTCTGGAAATTCCCGGATTCCAGAATGATCACCTTTTTATGGATAATGAAAAGTATGATGCCACTTTCCGTGTTGCGGTGGATCATGCAATTGACAAGCAGGCGATCATAGATAATCTTCTGCATGGTTATGGCCAGGTGGCGATCAGTGCGATCTATCCCGATAATCCGTACCGTCTGGAAGGAATAGAGGGCAATGCTTATGACCCAGAACTGGCTAAGGAAATGCTTTCTCAGACGACATGGGATCAGGACCGTGATCTGGTGTGCCTGGTGCAGGCGGATCAGGAACTTCGCTGTAATGTGGCTGTAATGCTGCAGCAGATGCTGGCGGAAGTAGGGATCAATATTACGGTGGAGACAGGGGATATGGCGACGATCAGTTCCAGACTGATGGATGGCGATTATGATTTTGCGATCATGGGTTCTGCTTCAGCTCCGTTTGAACCAAGTGAGAGTTCCGGATACTTTAACGTAATTCCAAATGGATGGACCCACATGACAGACACAAGCTGGGCAGAACTGTATAACCGCGGCCTTCAGGGTGCGACCTTTGAAGAGCGCTGTGAACCTTATTATGAATTACAGCGTCGGCTGGTAGCGGAGGTGCCGATGGCATTCCTGTATCATAAAGATCAGCTCTTCGCCTATAACGGAAGATTGACAGAGGTTCCTTTTGAAGATTTTTCTATTAAATCATGGAAATATTGGGAGTGGAAAGTACAGTAACCATTCTCTGATGAGCAATTTACTCAACAAACTGAACAGGTTCAGTTAGAATTTGTGACGCTTCAGAATGGAGGAAAGATTGAAAAATCACATTGATATGCTGATTTTTCAACTGCGGGTTTGTGCCGGAGCCACAAACTCGAAATTGCAGAGCCAAATTTGAAATTTGGCTCGCAGCCTCCGCAAAAAAATGCTTCGGCATGGAGGAGGAAAAGATGGATAAAATGACACATACCGAACGTATCAAGGCTGTTTTAGAAGGAAGGCCGGTAGACAGAATTCCCTTTATTGCATGGGGACCGCACCTAAATCTGGAGGATCGCAATGTGAACGATTTCTCCAAGGCGATCATCGCCTATGAGACGCAGCATGATTTTGATGTGATCAAGGTGATGCAGAATGGCCTGTATAATGCGGAGGATTTCGGGCAGATCATTGCAGAGCCGGAAAACAGTGACGATGCCGGTTTTAAGAAGACTGTGAAAAATGCGTTTAACAGCTTGGAGGACTGGAGGAATGTGACAAAGAAAAATGTATTCGAAGGTGCATTTGGACGAGAGATGCAGAGCGTTAAGGCAATCTGCGACCATTTTCAAAAGACAGTGCCGGTGCTACCAACTATTTTCGGACCGATGAGAATGTTGACGCAGCTTTGCGGCTATGCACCAGGCACAGGGATTTATCAGGGTGAGAGTTTTGTAGGCGAGAACATCATGGATTTTATTCATGCGCATGAAGAGGAATATTTTCATGTAATGGATGTCCTGACTGATCAGATCATAGATGTGATGAATGGTTTCCTGGATATGGGCGCTGATGGATTTTTCTATTGTCCGGGCGGTGACCATACGGATTTCTGTAGTGAAGAAGACTATTTTAAATTCATCCGTCCTTATGATGTCCGGGCGCTGGAGGCTGTGCAGGGGAGAGCGTGGTTTACTATGCTGCATGTATGCGGTATGGAAAATCTGCGTATGAAAGATATGGTGACACTGCCTGTGCAGGCGATTAACTGGGAAGACCAGTCTCCGTCAAATCCGTCTCTGGCAGAGGTGAGGGCAATGACGGACAAGGTACTGATGGGCGGTATAGACCGTAACAGTGATTTCTATGGTGCGAACCGGGATAAGGTGAAGGCTGTACTACGTGCGAAGACGGAGGAGGCGATCCGTCAGGCGGGAACGAAGTTGATCGTGTCAGGCGGGTGTGAGTTCAACCGGGAGACAACGCATCGGTTTGTAGTCTGGCATGAAGTGATGGAGGACATTGCTGCAGAGCAGTGATAAGACTATGGATAAGAAGACTTACATGTATTACACAGATATTCTGAGGCGGGAACTTATACCCGCCTCTGGCTGTACTGAGCCGATTGCTTTGGCTTACGCTTCGGCGTTGGCCAGGGATTTGCTGGATGGCAGGCCGCAGAAGATCGAGGCATTTATAAGTGGCAGCATCATCAAGAATGCAAAGAGTGTGACGGTGCCAAATACCGGTGGCCTGAAAGGGATTGAAGCGGCAATCGCGGCAGGGGTCGTGGAAGGTATAGCAGACAAAAAATTGGAAGTGCTTTCGGGCGCAGCAGAAGGTGCTGGGGAACGTATCGAGTCTTTTATGAAGGAATGCCCAATTCAGGTGAGGCTGGCCAGGACAGAGGAACTCTTTGACATTACGCTGGAATTTGAAAAGGAAGAACACAGTAGCAGTGTACATATTTGTGGGCATCACACCAACGTGGTACAGACGAAAAAAGATGGGGAGATCTGCTATCAGCAGGAAACAGGTATGACAGATGAGGTGCAGGGCAGTCCTATGAGCATCAGCGAGATTTTTGAGTTTGCATCGACATGTGATCTGTGTTTGGTGCAGGATATCATAGAAAGACAGATTTTATATAATACTGCACTGTCGCGGGCAGGATTGGAAGGAAACTGGGGTGCACAGATCGGCAGAATTCAGTGGAAGCATGCCGGTGAACAGGATACTTTGATGCGGGCGAGAGCCAGGGCCGCCGCAGGGTCAGATGCGCGCATGAGCGGTTGCGAACTACCGGCAGTTATCAATTCCGGAAGCGGTAACCAGGGGATAACGGTCACCATGCCTGTAGTGGAATATGCACAGGCCCTGCATGCAGGAAGAGAGCAGGAAATACGGGCGCTGGTGCTGGCTAATTTGACGGCTATCCGTATCAAACAGGAAATTGGATGTCTATCGGCTTACTGTGGCGCTGTCTGTGCGGGATGCGCAGCCGGCGCAGGCGTAGCATATCTGCATGATGCCGGTTTGAGCGTTATTGAGCATACGGTAGTGAACGGACTTGCCATTTTGTCCGGTACGATCTGTGACGGTGCTAAGCCGTCCTGCGCGGCGAAGATTTCCATGGCTGTGGAAGCTGGGATCATGGGTTTTCAGATGGCGCAGGAAGGTAGAGAGTTCGTACATGGAGAAGGTATTATTAAGAAGGGGATTGAGAATACAATACGTGAGGTGGGTGAACTTGGCCGGGAAGGGATGCAGCAGACCAATCAGGTTATCTTAAATATTATGCTGAAAAAATAGAGGGAAGGGACAATGATATGAGAAAGGCATTGGTGATAGGCGGGTTGGGTAATATTGGCTACAGTGTTACGAAGGCGCTGTTGCAATGCGGGTATGACGTGACAATCCTGGGGAGGAACAGACCGGCAGTGATACCGTTTGCGGATGTGCAGATGATATGTGCAGACCGGCAGGATCGCGAGGGGTTTCGTACAGTACTGCAGGGAGGAGGGTATGAGTATGTAGTGGATCTTGCTTGTTTTACGGCGAAGGACGCGGAACAGGACTGCGAGATATTCCCACAGCTTAGGCATCTGATCGTTATCTCCAGTGGTGCGGTGTATGGGGCGCTTGCCGGCAGAGAGATTCCGATCAGGGAAGACATGCAATGCAGGCCGCAATGGCGGTATGGCATTCATAAGAAGGAGATGGAAGAAGTTCTGTTGCGAAAAAGTCGGGAAGAGGATTTGCCGGTGACGATATTTCGTCCGACAGTTACGTATGGAAGACAGAAGACTATTGTGCGGCAGATCGCATCCGACAACAGTTGGATAGATCGTATCAGAAGAGGTAGACCGATCGTTACAGGAAATCTGAGGATTCTTAGGAATTTTCTGTATGTGGATGATGCAGCAGGTGCTTTTACAGGCGCTTTTGCTCATGAGGAATGTAAAGGACAAGTATATAATCTGTGTGGATTGAAACCTTATGACTGGGGAGACTACCACAGTGCTATGATGCAGGTGCTTGGAAAAAATGTTGCTATGGTGGAAATTCCATTGAAAATTATGGAGAGCAGCAGAACATTTCAAGTGAGTGAGATGATAAGTCGTAACTTTATTTATAACGGATACTATTCCGGGGAAAAGATTGCCAGAGATATTCCGGAATTTTGCCCGGTCACTACGCTGGAGGAAGGACTTGCGCGGGCGGTGGACTATCTGGACAGGAATGGTTGGATACCTGACTGCAGACAATACCGTTGGGAAGATGAACTAATCGAGGCACAGCGGCGGGCAGAAAAGTGGTTAGAAAGGGAAGGTGTGGGGAGATGAAGATAGGAGTGGTTACAGTGCCTTTGTATGCGAAAACACTGCCAGAGGCACTCAGATATTTGAAAAAGATCGGAGTGGATGCCGCAGAAGTGGGCGCAGGCGGTTTTCCGGGGGATAAGTTTTGTAATCCAAAGGAGCTCTTGGGGAATAAGCAGAAGCTAAGGGCGTTTAAGGCGTTATTTAGTGATTGCGGTATTGAGCTCAATGCGTTGAGTTGTCACAGAAATCCAGTCCATCCAAATAAGGAGATCGCGCTGAAAAGTCACGAGGAATTTGTGGATACTGTGCATCTGGCCGAGGAGTTGGGGATCAAAAAGGTAATTACGTTTTCAGGGTGTCCCGGTGACAGTCCGACTTCACAATATCCTAACTGGGTAACCTGTCCCTGGCCCGAGGATTTTCTCGAAGTTCTGGATTATCAATGGAATGACTGCCTTTTACCTTATTGGCAGAAGGCAGGACAGATCGCCAGCGAGAGCGGCGTCAGAGTTGCTCTTGAAATGCATCCTGGGTTCTGTGTGTATAATACGGCATCCATGCTTCGTATCCGCAAGGAAATTGGAAATGTGATGGGGGCAAACCTTGATCCAAGCCATTTGATCTGGCAGGGAAATGATATCGTAGCATCCATCCGGGAACTGAAGGATGCGATTTATCACTTCCATGCCAAAGATTGTCGGATTGATGCCCTGAACACAGGAAGAAAGGGAGCATTGGATACTGTCGCTTACAGTGAAGAAGCAGAAAGGTCCTGGCAGTTTTGTACAATAGGATATGGACATGGTCAGGAATTCTGGAAAAATGTAGTTGCTGCACTGCGGATAGCCGGCTATGATGATGTGCTCAGTATCGAGCATGAGGATGGTTTGATGTCGGAAAAGGAAGGGTTGGAGAAAGCTGTGCTGTTCCTGAAGGATGTGATCATCAGAGAAGATCCGTCACAGATGTGGTGGGCATAGAAGCGTGATAGAAAGGCCGGTTTTGTATTATATACAAGAACCGGCCTTATTGTGACAATGTGCTTGCTTTGAAGAATTTATTTTTGTTACAGGAGCTGTATCCCCTGTGCCAGCGCTTCTTTCGTGATTTCTTCCGGCCACAGGGAAGATTGTACCTCCCCGATATGCGCCTTGCGCAGGAAGAACATACAGATACGGGACTGTCCGATGCCGCCGCCGATGGTAAAGGGAAGTTCTTCTTCCAGAATTGCTTTCTGGAAAGGCAGCTTTGCTCTTTCCGGGCAGCCTGCTTTGTCTAACTGGTCAAGCAGGGCCTCCTTATCCACACGGATACCCATGGAGGACAACTCCAGAGCGATATCGAGTACCGGATAATAGACAAGAATGTCGGCATTCAGCGCCCAGTCGTCATAGTCCGGAGCGCGGCCGTCGTGCTTCTCACCGGATTCCAGCAGGTCTCCGATCTGCATGAGGCAGACGGCGCCCTTGGCTTTCGTTATGTAATACTCACGTTCCTTGGGCGTATAGTCAGGGAACATATTCTCCAGTTCCTGTGTGGTGATGAAGAAGATATCGTGGGGCAGGATCTCGCTGATATAATCGTAGCGGATCGCCATATATTTCTCAGTCTTGCGCAGTACCTTGTAAACGGATCTGACCGTCTGCTGCAGGTAGTCGATCGTGCGCTCTTCACGGGAGATGATCTTCTCCCAGTCCCATTGGTCAACGTAGATGGAGTGAATATTGTCGGTCGTCTCATCCCGGCGGATGGCGCTCATATCGGTGTAAAGGCCTTCCCCATGGGAAAAACCGTATTTCTGCAGAGCCATACGCTTCCACTTGGCCAGAGAGTGTACGATCTCCGCCTGGGCGTCGCCCTGCTCCTTGATGCCGAAGGAGACCGGGCGCTCCACACCGTTCAGGTTATCGTTGAGGCCGGAGGCCGGATCGACGAACAGCGGTGCGGACACGCGCAGCAGATGCAGCTCTTCCGCCAGCAGTACCTGAAAAAAATCTTTCACAGTCTTGATGCCGATCTGCGTATCGTGCAGATTCAGCGCAGACTTGTAATCTTTGGGAATCATTAAATTATCCATGAAAAACCTCACTTTGCTGTTTTCTTGTTGCTATTTGCATTCTCACCATTTACTATTTAACTGCTTTTGCGGGAAGAAATCAAGTAATTATTCGGATAAGATTGCAACAAGGTCAGCTTTCTTATCTGTCTGCGCCCTTTTCAGCCA
Source organism: Lachnospiraceae bacterium (assembly GCA_009774655.1). Lineage (GTDB taxonomy): Bacteria > Bacillota > Clostridia > Lachnospirales > Lachnospiraceae > UBA3282. The sequence goes on along the minus strand of VSOD01000018.1, from coordinate 6,151 downwards.
TTGCTGTCTTTCTTCTTTATTTATATAATATACGGTATGATGGACGAAAAGAAGGCAATTCAATATTTTTTTTGAAATTCTATATCTAATACAGGAAAAGCTGCTGAAAATTAAGGAGAAAACGCTATGATACTATACCATGGAAGCAACATCGGAAATATAAAAGTATTAAAACCAAATCAAGCGGATCATGACCGGCCATATGTATATATGTCCACAATGGATGTGGTTGCTGCGTTCTATTTATGTAATGCTGTAGAAAGGCCCTGTTATTGGTTTCCTTATGGTTTTGAAAGTGGCAGTAATATACCGGTATACCACGAATTGTACCCGAACGCGCTGAAAGAAGTATCGGAGGGGGTCAGCGGATATATCTATGAAGTTCTTGCAGAAGAGAATCAAGTTATTCCATTTAAAAATATTCCGTGCGCGAGACTGGCGACAGAGCCTGTTAGGGTAACAAACTGTGTCAGGGTAGAAAATGCGTATGATTTATTTAAGGACTATGTAAAGCAGGGCAAAATGAAAATAGGATATTTTGAAGACAAATCGAAACAGCAGCTGGAATGGTGGTATACGTGCTGTGTCGATTACATGAAAGAAAAGCGCATGATAGAAACCCCTGATTGCTCCTATGCCTCTTTTATAAAGTTAAAAATGCCACAAGTATGGGAAAAATATATTGCAGAATAACAAACAAATGTTCGAGAAAACTATTGCAATCTGTTCCGGTTTGTGATAGGATAGATTCACAGAAAAGAACGTATGTTCTTATTGGGTCATTTATGGGGATTGATCTGACAATAGAATGATGAAGAAGGCAGGTAGGATCTGTTATGGAAGTCAAGATAGCGCCGCAGATGTCGCTGATGGACAAATTAAAGATACTGGCGGATGCAGCGAAATATGATGTGTCCTGCAGCTCCAGCGGTTCTTCGCGGAAGAATGACGGCACGGGGATCGGGAATACGGTGGCAGCAGGCTTATGTCACAGCTTCGGGGCGGACGGGCGGTGCATTTCCTTATTGAAGATACTGTTTACCAACGAGTGCATCTATGACTGCCGGTACTGTATCAACAGAAGGTCTAACGACGTGCCGCGTGCCTCCTTTACGCCGGACGAGGTGTGTAATCTGACGATGGAATTTTACAGGCGTAACTATATAGAAGGTTTGTTCTTGAGTTCCGGGATACTGTACAGCCCCAATTATACGATGGAGCTGATCTGCGAGACGGTGCACAGGCTGCGGACGCTGCATCGGTTTCAGGGGTATATCCATGTGAAAGCCATACCGGGAGCGGATCCTCTGTTGATACAGAGAGCCGGTTATCTGGCGGACCGCATGAGTGTGAATCTGGAGATGGCGACGGCGGAAGGGCTTCATGAAATGGCGCCGAATAAGCACCGGAAGACGATCTTAAAGCCGATGCGTCAGATTCAGAACGGTATTGCGGAGAATAAGAATGAACTTACCTTATACAAACATGCACCGCGGTTCTGCGAGGCCGGACAGTCCACGCAGATGGTGGTAGGAGCGCTGCCGGAGAGTGACTATCAGGTCATGTCGGTGGCGGAAAGCCTGTATGAGAAGTTTTCTCTGAAAAGGGTGTACTATTCGGCATTCGTGAATGTGAATGAGGATAAGCAGCTGCCTGCGATCACGGCGGGACCGCCGCTCCTGCGGGAGCACAGGCTTTATCAGGCGGATTGGCTTCTGCGGTTTTATGGTTTCAAGGTGGATGAACTGCTGACAAAGGAGCGGCCTAATTTTAATATGGCGATCGATCCGAAGGCGGACTGGGCCGTGCGCCATCTGGAGGTATTTCCGGTGGAGATCAACCGTGCCGATTACCGTCTGCTGCTGCGGGTCCCGGGGATCGGCGTCAAGAGCGCCAGACGGATCATTACCGCCAGACGATTTGGCAGTCTGACGTTTGACGACCTCAAGAAGATGGGCGTAGTATTGAAACGGGCCTTATATTTTATCACATGCAGCGGCAGGATGATGTATCCCACGAAACTGGATGAGACTTATATCGTGCAGAACCTGACGTATCAAAATCAGATGGGGAAAGGCGAGAAGCTTCCTTTCCTGCTGGATGGAACGCCTTATCGGCAGACGTCGCTGTTTGACGAAGGACAGATGCTGGAAGGATTGAATGTGGTGTAGAAGGGTCTGGTTAACGGCCTGTGACAGTATGGTGGAAGGGGAAACCAGATGCGCGGTCATCACAGAGGAAGAACGGTAGAATATTATGGAAGAGAAATATATCATCTGTGAGGATTCTCTGGAGGGAATCTTTACGGCAGTCTATGACGCGTATGCCCTGCGGGAAGGGCATGACCATCTGCATGTACAGGTGGGGGAGACGGACAATTACAGATTGTTTGCAACCTATCTGCATAGTCAGCCGGATTTTGGCAAGACTGAGAAGGTGGTACGGACCCTGAAAGAGAGACTCGGAGAACACGTCTATGGATCGATTTGCCGTGCGGCGGCTTCCGACGGGGCAGATAAGGGGGATGCGGTCTATCATACCGTGGTGGACGGTATTACCGGAGGGCGCGGCGAACGGACCATGGACAATCTGCGCAATCCTTATGTGGCCAGAGCCTTTGCGCTTGCCAGACGCACGGCCAATGAAGTGCATCACGAACTGGAATTTATCAGATTTCAGGAGCTGAAGCAGGGCGTTCTGTATTCCAGGATCGGTCCGGAGAATAATGTGATGCCTTTTGTGATGCCGCATTTTGCAGACCGATTGTCATCGGAGGATTTCATGATTCATGATGAGAACAGAGGCTTGTTCGGTGTGCATCCGGCACGCGGGGAATGGTATCTGGTGTCTGGTGTGGAGCAGGGGACGGCAGGCTTACAGGAGGCCATTCAGTACTCCGATCAGGAGATGGAATATCAGGAGCTGTTTACCATCTTTCATAAGACCATCGCAATCAGAGAACGGCATAACCGCCGTCTGCAGCAGCAGATGCTGCCGCTCCGCTTCCAAGATTATATGGTGGAATTTCTTCAAAAGTGAATAATTTGCAGTCGTCAAAAATCGTCGGATTTGAACGTAATAGACAGAATATACAAAAATGATTTTCCGGAGAAAAACAAATTTGTAAGGATATTAAAATTTTTGAAAATGTCTCTTGTACCGCGTTTCAGAGGGGAAGAAACAACCTCTTTACAAACATTGGAAAAAGTGTATAATCATCTCAAACAAGGAGAAAGTTAACATTTTTTCTATGCATCAGGCATACGTAATAGGAAAGGAAAGGTGAATATTATGCAACACAGAATTAAGTTAAGACCCGAAGAAGTGAAGGACTTTGTTTCTGCGGCTACAAAATGCATCTTTGACGTAGACATCTCCTACAATAGATTTATCGTAGATGCAAAGTCGATTCTTGGCGTGTTGGGACTCAATTTCAATCAGGTTCTGACGGTATCTGTCAATGGATATGATGCGGACTTCGAACAGTATCTGAAAAAATTTGCAGTAGTGTGCTGAACATAGAGGATTGAGTGGACCAGATTGACTCTCTATATAAGATAGCGTAATATCTTATATAGGGAGTTTTCTTTTTGTATCGCACAAAAGTGCTCCGGATTTTGAGTTTGCGCAGTAAAGTGAGCGAATTTTGTAAATGAGATTTGCCCGCTTTGTGGTTATGGAGTCAGGAATGCCGGTACAATGAATTGCGAATATTTGTTCGGATATCTGGCATGGGAGTTATTATGGAGATACGAATTTCGGTCAGGAGCCTGGTGGAGTTCATACTGCGTTCCGGCAATATTGACAATCGACGGGCGTCGGCCCCGGATCATGCCATGCAGGAGGGCAGCCGGATCCATCGTATGATCCAGCGGCGGATGGGACCGGAATATCAGGCGGAAGTCGCGCTGCGCTATGCGTACAATGCAGGAGAGTACGAGATCCTTGTGGAGGGCCGTGCGGATGGTATCATTACGGAATTTACTGAGGTGAAAGCGGAGCCTGCCCTGACGGGGGAACTGCCGCTTCTGTTTGCAGAAGCAGCCAGGTATCTGCAGACAGAGACACAGCCGGGGCAGCCGGGGCAGGCGGCGCAGACTGTGCAGGAAGCCCGATCGGGGCAGGAAATACAGGCGGACACCATCCAGCAGACACAGAAGATGACGGTAACCATAGATGAGATCAAAGGCACGTTTCAGGATCTGAAGAAGATGAAAGGGCCGGTGCCGGTGCATCTTGCGCAGGCCCGTTGTTACGCATACATATATGCCGAACAGAAGAACCTGCCGGAGATCCGGGTGCGGATGACATACTGTCATATGGAGACGGAAGAAATCCGGTATTTTCATTTCGACTATACTTTTGCAGAGCTGCAGGAGTGGTTTTTGGGAGTGATGGAGCAGTATCGGAAGTGGGCGGATTACAGCTTTCAGTGGCAGAAGGTCAGACAGGCGTCCATCAAGGCGCTGCAGTTTCCTTATGCGTACAGAGAGGGGCAGAAGGAACTGGCAACCTATGTCTACCAGACGATCTATCATAAGCGGAAACTTTTTATCGAGGCTCCCACCGGCGTAGGGAAGACGATTTCCACGGTTTTTCCGGCGATAAAGGCCATGGGCGAGGGAATGTGTGAGAAGATCTTCTATCTGACGGCCAAGACCATCACCAGGACGGTGGCGGACAATACGTTTGCCCTGCTGCGGGAACACGGGCTGCGCTGCAAGAGCGTGGTACTGACGGCGAAGGACAAGATCTGCTTTATGGAAGAGACGGAATGTAACCCGGAATACTGCCCTTACGCGAAGGGGCATTATGACAGGATCAACGAGGCGATGTACGATCTTCTCACACACGAGGACGTCTACAACAGGGAAAAGATCGAAGCCTTTGCGAAGAAGCACAAGGTGTGTCCCTTCGAGATGTGTCTGGATATGAGTCTGTTTTCTGATGCGGTGATCTGTGATTATAACTATGTGTTCGATCCGCATGTATATCTGCGCAGGTTTTTTGCGGAAGGGACGCGGGGAGAGTATATTTTCCTGATCGACGAGGCGCACAATCTGGTGGAACGGGGGCGCAGCATGTACAGCGCGACCCTGTGCAAGGAAGATTTTCTGGCGTTGAAGCGCACCGTCAAGGCGTATGATGAGCGGATCGCCGGAAATCTGGACAAGTGCAACAAGGAACTGCTGATCTTAAAAAGGGAGTGCGAGACTTATCGGATCGAAGAGTTTATCGATCCCTTCGGGCGCTCGCTCACCAGACTGGGGGCGGCGATCGAGGATTATCTGGAGGATCACGAGGACAGTCCGGTGCGCAGCGATGTGCTGGAATTTTACTTTGAGGTGTCGCATTTTCTGGAGATGTATGAGCTTGTGGATGAGAATTACGTGACGTACACGGAGCTGGAGTCGGACGGCAGTTTTATCATAAAACTGTTCTGCGTGAATCCGGCCAAAAACCTGCGGGAATGTATGATGCGGGGCAGGAGTACGATCCTTTTTTCGGCGACGCTTCTGCCGATCCAGTATTACAAGAGACTGCTCGGTGCACAGGAGGGAGATTATGAAGTCTATGCCAGATCTGTTTTCCGGCCGGAAAAGATGGGCCTTTATATAGGAAGAGATGTAACCAGCAAGTATACCCGCAGGAGCGATGAAGAGTTTTACCGGATTGCTTCCTATATTAATGAGGTGATCGGCAAACGTCACGGGAACTATATGCTGTTCTTCCCGTCACATGCTTTTCTGCGGCAGATCTATGATATTTTCATGCAGTATTTCAATACGGATGGAACAGTGGAATGTATCGTGCAGGAAGACTATATGAACGAGCAGGCCAGGGAGGACTTCTTAAACCGGTTTACAGGCAATGAGGACTGCGACCTGAATGCGCTGATCGATATGGAGATCGAGATGGAGGAGGAAAAAAGTCTGGTGGGTTTCTGCGTGCTGGGCGGTATTTTCAGTGAAGGAATCGATCTGAAAAACGACAGCCTGATCGGAGCCGTCATCATCGGGACGGGCCTGCCGCAGGTATGCAACGAGCGGGAGATCTTGAAGCAGTACTTTGACGGCTGGGGAGAGAACTGCTTCGACTATGCCTATCGCTATCCGGGTATGAACAAGGTGCTGCAGGCGGCAGGCAGGGT
>VSOD01000179.1 GCA_009774655.1 Lachnospiraceae bacterium | reverse complement strand
AAGCTATTTAAAAATATTAATGCTTTATAATAAAAAATGCAAAAAAAAAATAATGGGAAATTTAAAAAAAAAAAAAAAAAGCAAAAAAATTAGTAATAATTGCATAAATCACCATTGACAAAAAGTAAAAACAGCTGTATTGTTTGTATATAGGTGGTAAAACGTTAAACAAAAAGAGAGGATGGATGATAATGATCGGTAAGATTGATAGGAAGAAATGGTATTCTTTTAAACTGTTTCTTTATGTATTGCCTTTTTTGGTGCTGGTACTGTTGTTTGCCTACTATCCGCTGTATGGGTGGCTGTATGCATTCTATGACTACAGACCGCCGAGGCCTTTCTCGGAAGCAGAATTTGTAGGACTGAAATGGTTTAAATCGCTGGTTGAGAATCCGGTGAAGGTCTCTCAGCTGCTGCAGGTGTTGAAGAATACCTTTGTCATGAGTGGTATCACGCTGGGAACCTCCTGGCTGCCCATGCTGTTTGCCGTATTTCTGAATGAGATCCGGTGCATACCGTTCCGGAAGTTTGTGCAGACAGTCACGACGCTGCCGAACTTTATCAGCTGGGTATTGGTGTATTCCCTGGCGTTCAGTTTGTTTAACAGCACCGGTATGTTCAACACCCTGTTGCTGAATCTCGGCCTGATCAAAGAACCGGTCCTGCTTCTGCAGTCTTCCGAACACGTATGGCTGACGCAGTGGCTGTGGCTTACATGGAAGAACCTTGGATGGGCGGCGATCATGTATATCGCGGCGATTTCCAGTATAGATGACGAGCTGTTCCAGGCGGCGAAAGTCGATGGAGCGACGAGGATGCAGATGATCCGTTATATCACCATACCGAGCCTGCTTCCGACATTCTTCGTACTGTTGATGATGAACATCGGTAATTTTCTTTCCAACGGTATGGAACAGTACTATGTGTTTCAGAACGCGTTTAACAAAGATTACATACAGGTGCTGGATCTGTATGTCTATAATCTGGCAATGGGAAGCGGCAGTTATTCCGTGTCGGTTGCCCTGAGTATGCTTAAGAGTGTTGTCAGTGTGATTCTTCTGATCTGCGCCAATACAGTCTCCAAGATGACGCGTGGCGAGAGTTTCCTGTGATCAGGGAGGATGGAAAGAGATGATTTCAAGGTAAAAGAAGGAGGATTCCGTGAGTAAGCAGATTGCTATCAAGAAAAGAAGACATGAGAGTTTTGGAGATCAGATGATCAGTGTTGTATGCTACATAGTTTTTAGTATCTGCGCGATTCTTTGTCTGTATCCGTTTTATTATATGTTTATCAATACGATCAGCGCCAATGATTTGAGTTCCAGAGGTGTGATCCTGTTCTGGCCCAAAGGGGTTCATCTGAAGAACTACAGCAGCGCGCTTGGAATCGACGGCCTGTTTCAGGCGGCGAAGATCTCGTTGATGAGAACGCTTCTGGGAACATTCGGAACCGTGAGCGCTTCGGCATTTCTGGGATTCATGTTTTCCCAGGAGAAGATGTGGCACAGAAAGCTGTGGTACAGGCTGGTGATCGCCACGATGTACTTTAATGCCGGGATCATTCCATGGTTTCTGGTCATGAAGAATATGCACCTGACGAACAACTTCTGGGGATATATCCTGCCGATGATCGTATCGCCGTTCCATATCGTTTTGACGAAGACCTTCGTGGAATCTGTCCCGAAGGAACTGCAGGAAGCCGCTGAGATCGACGGCGCGGGTATCCTGACGATCTTTTTCAAGGTGATGATACCGGTCATCAAGCCGATCATGGCTACGGTTGCCATTTTTGCGGCAGTCAACCAGTGGAATGCGTTTCAGGATACGCTGCTGCTCGTCACAGATACGAAGCTGTATCCGCTGCAGTTCGTGCTGTATCAGTACCTGAACCAGGCAAGTTCACTGTCGGCGCTGGCCAATACGAGCAGTTCAAGCTCTTTGGCGGCTGCTGCGGCGACGACCCAGACGGCGACCAGTATCCGGATGACGATCACGATCATCGTGGTACTGCCGATCATGTGCGTCTATCCTTTCTTCCAGAAATACTTTGTAAAAGGTATCATGGTCGGAGCGGTCAAAGGATAAGCGTCTGCATGACGGCAACGTAAAATTAAGATGTTAGGCGGAAACTGAATTCCGCTTATACATAGAGATTCAAGATCAAAATCAATGAAGGAGGTCATTCATGAAAAAGCGTATTGTATCAACATTATTGACAGTAGTATTGACGGCATCCATGATTCTGAGCGGTTGTGGGAACAGTGAGCCGGCAGACACGGCGGAACCGTCAGACGGAGCTGCGCCGGAGCAGGAGGAAGCACCGGCAGACGATGGCGGTGAGGCGGCAGAAGGAGAAGAAGCTTCTGCAGAGGCGACAGAAGCGCCGGCGGTTTCCCACGACGAGGAACTTACACTTGAGGTGTATGACGTAGCGGCCAATTATCAGGGACTGCAGAGCGGATGGTATGGCAAGATTCTGAAAGACAAGTTCAACATCGTTCTTAACATTATCGCGCCTCAGGTATCCGGCGACGGCGAAGCGTTCTATCAGACAAGAACGGCAGCGGGTAATCTGGGAGATATCATCCTGCTGGACAATGCGGATATGCTGGAGTGTATTGATGTAGGACTTGTTGCAGACATGAGTGCAGAGATCAAGAGCTATCCGAACCTGATGAGATACTGGGAGCAGATTGAGAAGTTTAATGCCAGTATCGGAGACGGCATCTGGGCGATCCCGACCGAGATGAACACCAATGGACCGACAGCCTATATGGCGGAGACGGTTTCTTCGATGCCCAGAATTCCGTGGGATTTCTATACCGAGCTTGGCAAACCGGACTTCAATACTTTGGATGACCTGCTCAAGACGCTGGCAGATATGCAGGAAGCACATCCCACCAATGAGGCGGGCGATAAGGCGTACGGCATGACCCTTTGGAAAGACTGGGACAGCACTTCTATTGAGAATGTCAATCAGCTGACCAAATGGTATGGACAGGAAGTGAACGGCTCCGTGCTGATCGGTTCCGATCATTCTATCACACCGCTGACCGACAAGAACGGTGCATACTATAAGATGCTGCATTTCTTCTTTGATGCTAACCAGATGGGTATTCTGGATCCGGATTCAGCGACACAGGACTGGACTTCTGCAAACGATAAGATGAAGCAGAAGAGGACTTATCTGGTATGGAACAACTGGATGCAGGGCTTTACCAACTCTCCTGAGATCGGTGAAAAGGGCGCCAACTATATGGGTATGCCGATCGCTGATATGACAGTATTCCAGACATCCGATTACTATTACGGCAGCGGCCGTGTATTCGGTATCGGTTCTCAGGTGGATGATGAGACAAAAGCACGTATCATGGAGTTCCTTGACTGGCTGGCATCTCCGGAAGGATGTACGATTCAGCATGCCGGTGACGAGGGCATTATCTACACAGTAAACGACGATGGTACCTATACGCTGACAGAAGACGGTTATAACAGATTTACGACAGAGATCATGATCCCTGAGGAACTGGGCGGCGGTAACTGGACAGACGGTAACAACCAGGTGAACCAGTGGATCGTACAGAGCTACGACACGAACCCTGTTACAGGTGAGAGTTATGTGCCGGATCTGTGGGCATCCTATCTTGAGAAGAACAACACGAAGACGAACAAAGAGTGGAAAGAAAAGTTCGGTGCAGAGAACGAAGTTGAATATTTGAAGAGCAACGGCATGATGGAGCCGGTACCCAGCATCAATATGTCTCTGGCGATTGACACCACAGACATCGGCCTGATCCGCAGCCAGTGTAAGACGATCGTATGCGACTCTTCCTGGAAAGCGATCTTTGCAGCAGACGAGGCTGCTTTTGAGGCAACCTGGGATGATATGTGCTCACAGCTGGAAGGATTTGGCTGGGACGATCTGGTAGCGTTTGATACAGAGAAATATCAGCCGGTCATCGAGGCAAGAAAAGCGGTTAAATAAACGCAGAAGGATGGATATACAGGCGTAACGGGAAAGCCGGGGCTTGATGTTACGACTGATCTAGAGGAACAGGAGGCAGCACGGTCTGCCTCCTGTTTGCATAATGGAAGGGGGATTGACATGGATCAATACGCAGGCAGAAAAGCAACCGCACGGATCCGTGTGGTAGATGAAAAGGGAAATGCAGTAAAGAACACAGAATTTCAGGCGGAACTTAAGAACCATGAGTTCCTGTTTGGATGCGGGGCCTTTGACGCGATTCCGCTGACGAATGAGAAAAAGAAAGATGCGTTCTATGAGGAGCGCATGGGCAAATGGCTGGAGCTGTATAATTACGGGACTATGTCCTTTTACTGGGGCAGATATGAGGAAAGGGAAAATGAACCGGCGTTTGAAAGCCGCATGAATGCGTCCGCCTATCTGAAAGCGCATGGAAAAATCGTAAAAGGCCATCCTCTGTGCTGGCATACCGTGTGTGCGGACTGGCTGCTGCAATATGATAACAAGACGATCCTGGATAAGCAGCTTGCGAGGATCGACAGGGATGTCAGGGCTTTTGCCGGAGTGATCGACATGTGGGATGTGATCAATGAGGTGGTCATCATGCCGGAGTTCGACAAATACGACAATGCGGTCACCAGAATCTGTAAGGAATACGGACGCCTCAATCTCGTCAAAGAGGTATTCGCCGCGGCGAAAGCGGCCAATCCGCAGTCGGTGCTTCTGATCAATGATTTCAACTTAAGCGACAGGTATGCACAGCTGATCGACGAATGTCTGGAGGCCGGTGTGGCGATCGACGCGATCGGTCTGCAGACCCATCAGCATCAGGGCTACATGGGCAGGGAGAAGCTGGAAGAGATCGTGGAGCGGTTTGCCGGGTTTGGCCTGCCGCTGCACTTTACGGAGAATACACTGGTGTCCGGTCATATTATGCCGGCCCACATTGTGGATCTGAACGATTATCAGATTCCTGAGTGGCCCACCACACCGGAAGGAGAGAAACGGCAGGCGGAAGAAATGGAAGACATGTACCGCTTCCTTTTTGCCCATCCTTCGGTGGAAGCGATCACCGGCTGGGATTTCACGGACGGCGCATGGCTGGGCGCGCCAAGCGGCGTGCTGCGGGCAGACAACAGCGAGAAACCATCCTACCATATGTTGAAGGAGCTGATCCATAAGGAGTGGCATACGTCGGAGAAGCTTCACACAGATGAGAACGGAATTGCGGCCCTTACCGGGTTTAAGGGCAGTTATACACTGACAGGAGAGAGCGGAAGCGGAGAATTTCATCTTGGTCAGGGGGAGGAATGTGTTGTGGTGCACTGCTCTTAAGGTAAGATATGTTTGGATACCAGATAATGAGGAAGTTCAGGAAAAGTTCCGCTGTAAAAATGATCAAAAAGGGTTCTGCGTCAAGGTCGTGACGCAGGACCCTTTTATGACGGCGTGTTTGTATATTTGTGTTTTTAAAATGCGTATGTTAAGATTAGAAAATAGAATGTAGAAAACATGTGATATAAGACTGGTGACAGAAGACTAGAGATATAAGACTAGTGACAGAAGTTAAGTATGGAAGATAGAAGATAACAGGGAGAGCTTGACAAAATGGTGAAAAACATTGCTATCGGCAGTCAGAATTTTGAGAAGATCCGCAGGGCCGGATCGTTCTATATTGATAAGACAGATTTTATCAAAGAGTGGTGGGAGGAAAATGACGAGGTGACTCTCATTACGCGTCCGCGCAGGTTCGGGAAGACTCTGAATATGAGCATGCTGGAGAGCTTTTTCTCTGTGAAATATGCCGGCGGCGGCAGTCTTTTTGAAGGGCTTTCTATATGGGAGGATGAGAAATACCGTGCACTGCAGGGATCTTACCCGGTAATCTTTCTCAGCCTGGCGGGCGTGAAAGCGAATAATTTCCGCGGCGCGAGGAACGGTATTGTGAAAGCGCTTGCTAATGCATATGATGCACACAGGTATTTAAAAGAGAGCGGCGTTCTGAATGCAGAGGAAGAGAAAAATTATGATGCGTTGCGGAACTTTGACAGCAATCCGTCTCCGGAGAAAGAGATAGACGAACAGTTTGTAGCCGGAGCGCTCAACACCCTGTCCATGTATTTGGCGCGTTGCTATGACAAGAAGGTTTTGATCTTTCTGGATGAATACGATACGCCGCTGCAGGAAGCGTATGCGGCAGGATATTGGGAAGAATTGACCTCTCTTGTGCGCAGCCTGTTCAATGCCTCTTTTAAGACGAATCCGTTTCTTGACCGCGCGGTGATGACCGGGATCACGAGAGTGGGCAAGGAGTCGATTTTCTCAGACCTGAACAATCTTGAGGTGATCACAACCACAACGGAAAAATACAGCACCATGTTTGGATTTACAGAAAGGGAAGTGAAGACAGCACTGGAACAATTCGGTTTGGAGAACACGCTGGACAGAGTGAGGCACTGGTATGACGGATTTCGTTTCGGAAGCAGCAAAGATATCTACAATCCCTGGTCTATTACGAAGTACCTGGACAGCGGGCGATTTGATACTTACTGGGCTAATACCAGTTCAAACAGCCTGGTGAGCAGATTTATCCGGGAGGCTGAACCAGATGTAAAAATAGCAATGGAGGATCTTCTGGCGGGAAAAAGTATTGACACGGCCATTGATGAAGAGGTTGTGTTTAATCAACCGGAAGAGAACGGCGCTGCCATCTGGAGTCTGCTGCTTGCGTCCGGTTATTTGAAGGTTGAGAGTGTTGCACATGCCGGAGATGAAGAAGAAACGAAGTATACACTCTCTCTGACAAACCTTGAAGTCAGAAAGGAATTCGGCCGAATGGTCCGGAACTGGTTTCAGAAGTCCTCAGCACGCTATAATGATTTTGTGAAGGCGCTTTTGGCAAATGATCTGGAATATATGAATCTGTATATGAACAAAATGACAGAGGCTGTATTCAGTACTTTTGATACGGGCAGACATCCTTCCGGGCAGACAGAGCCGGAGAGGTTTTACCATGGGTTTGTGTTGGGCCTGATCGCGGATGCCGGGCTGAATTACAGGATCACATCCAATCGGGAAAGCGGATTCGGGAGATATGACGTGATGATGGAACCCAGAGACGGCAAAGGGGATGCCTACCTGTTTGAGTTTAAAGTGAAAAACCCTTCGGCAGATGCTACACTGGAGGACACAGTGATAAGTGCGCTGCAGCAGATCGGGGAGAAAAATTACGACGCGGTCTTGATCGACAGAGGGATTGCGAAGGAGAAGATCCGGCATTATGGGTTTGCCTTTGAAGGGAAAAGGGTACTGATTAAGAGCACGAAAGAAGGAGAAGCCAGGAGCATTTAGAAAAAGAGGACATAATAAGATGGATTTGGTAAAAGAATTGAAGGATATGACATTTTTGGACTGGACCGAACAGAAATTGTCGCCGGGAACGCCGGGATGCTTTCTAAAGGCTTATGAAGAGACTGAGCACGGAAGAGTTTATTATAAGTTATCGAATTATGATAGTTATCAAGGTGTTTTTGGCCATGAGTGTATTAATGAACTTGTTGTAAGCAGGGTCATGGATCTTTTGAAGATTCCTCATTTACAGTATCGACTGATTCATGCAGAAATCTGTATAAGAAATAAGAGAATAGAAACATGGATATGTGCTTCGGATAATTTTCGCAGGCCAGACGAACAGAAAGTGGGATTTGATCTGAAAATTGCAGATCTTTTGGAAAGGGATAAGGAATATATCTTAAATGGACTGAATGAGATATTGACGCAAAACCATTTAACGAAAATCTGGGAGATGATATGGAAGAGGTGGTGCAGATATGAAGAAATACGCAGTGAAGGAAGCGCGTTATGGAAATAAAATCTTATCAATTCTGATATACGATGAAGATAAAAAAGAATTTACCATTGACATTCCGGAAGATGTAACCGAACAGGAAGCGCCTTTTATGATGTCACTTTTCGTAAGACGGGGTATTCGGCATATCGGCCCGGAATGGAGTATCCGGTGGATCAGAGAACGGGTAGTTCCAAGCAGCAGGCAGAATATCGGACAGATCCTGCGGGAAAATAATATGCAGGTTTATGATGAATATGCACTTTTGATCAAGAATGAAGGAAGATCCTGTCAGGATGAGTGCTATCTTGAGGAGATGTGATGTAATGTGTTCCAGTATGGTGCTATCTTTTAAATTCTTAAAGATACAAAATATCTTTAAATTCTAATATAGGCTATATTGTTATTTTAGCATCTGGTATTCTTTTTACAAGTGATATTTATTTCATGTTACAAATTCTTAATTAACCCTATATTATGT
>VSOD01000178.1 GCA_009774655.1 Lachnospiraceae bacterium | reverse complement strand
AACTTAATACAATATGGGAATCTTTAAGGATATCCAATGAGTTCATGTTCGGTAAAATCATGCAGGATGCGGAATTGTGCAAAGAATTACTGCAGAGAATACTGCCGGATTTGGAAATCGACCATATAGAATATCCGGAAGCGCAAAAGAGTATCAGACTCGATATGGACGCGAAAAGCGTCAGACTGGACGTCTATGTGCGTGATGGGAAAGGCACTGTTTACGATATCGAAATGCAGGTTGTAGATACAAAAGAACTGCCTAAACGGAGCCGGCACTATCAGAGTATGATAGACTTACAGCTGATTGACAAAGGGGAGCACTACAAGAGATTAAAGCCGAGTTATATTATCTTTATCTGCCCGTTTGATCTTTTTGAAAAAGGAAGGCACATCTATACTTTTGAAAATATATGTAAAGAGGATAACAGTGTTTTCCTGAAAGATGGAGCAGTAAAAATATTCTTGAATGCTGACAGCGGCCAGGATGATGTCAGTAAAGAGTTAAGAGCTTTTCTCGATTATGTAGCGGGAAAAGAGTCAGCGGATGATTTTGTACAAAGATTGGAGAAGGCAGTAGAACAGGCAAGAAAGAATCGGGAATGGAGGCATGAATATATGACGTTGTTGATGCGGGATCAGGAGAACATGGAAAAGGGCATGAGAAAAGGAATATATGGAGCGATCGTTATGTGCCGGGATTTTGGCGCATCTGATTCTGAGATTGTAGAAAAGCTGCAGGAAAAGTTTCATTTATCCCATGAAGAAGCAGAGCAATATGTACTGGATTCTGCTATATAGTATAGGAGGCATGGATATATGACATTGTTTAAGATGATGTCGGAATACTAAAAACGGCAGGAGGTTAAACAACAGTCATTTACAAAGGAGGATGACATGAGGCTTGTTAGTACACCATATGATGACGTATTTCGTACACTGCTCAATGACTGCAGTAGTCTGATTATACCCTTGATCAATGAAGTTTTCGGAGAGCGGTATACAGGGAAAGAAAAGATTGTCTTTTCACCAAATGAACACTTCATGAACCGCCAGGACGGAGATGGAGAAGAACGGATATCAGATACGAGTTTTAAGATAATAGCAGGGACAAGGTCAAAGAAGTATCATTGGGAATGCCAGAGCAGCGCGGACAGCAGTATGCTGGTCAGGTTTTTTGAGTACGATACCCAGATCGCATTAGATGAGGGAGAGATAAAAAAAGATGTCCTTACAGTGACATTGCCGAACTCTGCTGTATTGTTCCTGCGATGCGATGATGCGACACCGGACCGGATGGAGATAGAGATCATCACACCCGGTGGTACGGTTGGTTATCCTATCCCCGTTATGAAATCGCAGCAATATAGCATAGATGAGATTTTTGAGAAGGGACTGCTGTTCCTGATTCCATTCTATATCTTTTCTCATGAGAGGCGTTTTAAAGAGTATAACGGAGATAAGGGTAAATTAGGAGAACTGCAGAGAGAATATAAAGATATAACAGACAGGATTGAGCAGCTGTTAAATGCCGGGGTGATCAGTGAGTATACAAAATGTACCATTATGGATATGGCGAATAAAGTATTGGTGCATATTGCCAGGAAATATGAAAATGTTAGGGAAGGAGTGAAACAGGTTATGGGTGGAAGAGTTCTTGATTATGAGGCGAAGCGGATAAAAAATGAGGGCAGAGAGGAAGGCAGAGCAGAAGGCAGAGCAGAAGGCAGAGAGGAAGGGATAGTAGAAGGCAAGGCAGCGGGTATCGTTGAAACAGGTGTTGACTTTGGCCTTTCAGACAAAGAGATATTGGATAAGCTCCAGATCAAATTAAATATTTCTCTGCAAATGGCACAGGAATATTTTTCGAAGTATGGAAAATAGAGTGCGTAGAGGAAACGGGTTATGCAGTCAGAAGAAGTTTTTCAATAATTGTGAGCGGTGGGGCAGGCAAGTAGCATGTCCCTGATTTTATGGAAAGGACAGGGATGTATAGATGAAGATTGATTTTTATGAAGCCAGAATGGAAAAGGATGACAAAGTAGAGTTTGAAAAGGAAAAAGCGGTGAACTATGAATTATAGTAAACGAAATTTCTAATGTCGTTAACTATAGGGAATTGATTAATACAGGAAAGGATTAAGTATGGGAGACAATATATTTGATATCATAACAAACTATTCTGTCAATGAAGGAATCAATAAGATCCTGCTGGGGGATGAGGAATATAGAAAGATACAGAAGGAAATCGATGAGCAGATAAAGCAGTATAAACAGCTGGGACTGACGAAAGAGCAGTATCTGGCAGTGGACAGGCTTGTATCTGCTCATACGGCAAGTGGAGCCTGTTATGGGAGGATGACTTACAGGAAAGGATTTCATGACTGTGTAACGCTGTTGCGGGAGATGGGACTGATCAAGGCTGCATAACAGTCTTTTCATCCAAGCGTTGCAGTGTCAGTAACTGTCATTGGCAACTTGTATAATGGTCATGTGACCACAAGATCAGGCGGAAGGAGAAAAATCAAATGGTACGGATCTGTAAAACGATATTATGAGTCAAACGTTAATGAAATAGATGGATATGAGAGGGTATATGTATGATGGAACTGGTCAGTACACCCGAAGAGGCAGTCGGGTCTATTCATGAAAATGCCTATAATATTAAGATCAAGTGTCTTGCATGTTCTGAAAGTAAATTTATTCCTTATGGGCAGCCGGTTATCCGGAATAGGACTTTGACCATAGGGAAACATTCTTTTCCGCTGAGACTGGTTGAGATGGTAACTGTCAGAGGCAGGGATGAATACCACAGATGGGAAATACGATATAAAGTTGACAGTATGTATTTCAGGCAGTTTCTCAATGATATTGCATTACAGGAACTGGAAGATTTTGACTTATAGCCAGCACACGGCATGAGGCTCTCCGGGAAGACATATCTTCCCGGAATTATTGTTCCTGATAGATCCGCAAATATCATAAAGAATTATTTCAGCTTACTTTGGGTCAGGATGTATTCCTGGACAGCAGTTCTTGGGATCTTCCATACCCTGCCGATTCGGAAGCCTTTCAAAGTACCATTTCCTAACAACTCATAGACACGGTTCTTGCCGATGCAGAGTGCTTCGGCTACGTCAAATACATCCATGACATCCCTATAGTGTTCAAACATGCGTGAAGTCTCCTTTCTCTGATCCGTTGATTACTGAAATGTTATCCATTTACCAACTTATATGTAAAAAAAGAAAACGGGAGATAGGCAGACTTAAAGCCGTTGAAAGCGAGGATGGATATCATGGGAGTCTGGGTGAGCTTAGATAATGAACCGTGCGTGACAAAACCGTGCGGACGGGAGATACCTGCAGTGAAGAGAAGAACTGCCGGCAGGTGGCAGGAGATTGAGCTGGAAAGACTGGCTGATCTTAACGGGAATAAAGGACATGCGGTCACCCCGGCGCATCTTGTCGGAGGGATATCGACGACCAACTGTGTTGAAATGCAGCTGCTTGTGCTTGATTTTGATCATGGCTGTACATTTGCACAGATAAAAAGGAGATGTGACGATATGGGACTGGGGATTGCATATGCTTACCATACACTAAGTTCCTCTGTATCGGAAGAGAGATTCAGGGTGGTTTTTGTTTGTGAAGAAGTGATCAAAGATCTGTTTATCATTAAGGCTGTGTTAATGATACTGCAAAGGATATTTCCGGAATGTGACCACAGCTGTAAGAATCCGGACAGGATGTTTTTCGGTGGAAAGGAATTGATCCATATCGATCCGGCGGCACGTATTGCCTTGGTGCAACTTTTTTCCCCGTTAATGGAAGCCCTTGATGCAGGGAAGCATTTTGCGGAAAATCTGAGAAAATTTGCTTCGGAGACAAGGATACTTTTGGCTGGGCGGCATCTGGCAATGGGAAAAGTGAAGGATATGGATGCTGTTTTAGGGGAAAACTTGGATTCTGCTATTATACATAAAACAGGTGGATCCACAAAATCCCCTTTTTTTATTGCGGAGAGGATGGACGATGGGGAGAGTGTGCACCAAGGCAATACGTGCTGGAAAAGGAAAAAAAGTAAAAAGAAAAAGTTGAAAACGCAGAAGGATAGTACCCCGTGCCAGCTGTTAAATGATTTTAATTCCGGAAAAGAGATTGACCATGATATGCGGTTTGCCATTTACACAAATCTCATCAATATACATAGCGGGGAGAAATGGTTTTTTAAGATGATCGAAAGATATTATGGAGAAGAAACCTGTCAGAAGTGGAAGAAGGACACGAAATATACAGCCGGTTACCAACCCAAGAGGTGTTCTGCGGATTTCTGCCCGTATTTTGGCACATGCGAACATGAGGGGACGATCGTTGATACACTGTCCATGGACAGGCAGGTACATCTCAGGAAGGAAGAATATGTATCCATAGATGAGGCGGAAAGATGCCTGCGGGAAAATCTGCAAGATGCTTTCCGGAGTGCTGATAAGGGACTTCACCTGATCAAGGCACAGACGGGACTGGGCAAGACCGGAGAATATGTCAGAATGGCGGCAGAGCATCCGGAAGACAAGTTACTGATAGCGCTTCCCACCAATAACCTGAAAGAAGAGGTCAAAGACAGACTGGTGGAGAAAGGAATACCGGAAAGAGAAATATTTATGACAGCCAGTGTGCACGGCAACGCGTTCATTCCGCCAGAGATACAGGCACAGATCTCCAGGATGCATAACAGGGGTATCCACAACATGACCAGGGAGATCATCAGGGTTTATTATGAAAAAATCAGAGCAGATCCCCTTAAGCGGAAAGCTGTGGAAGAGGAATGCGAAAGGATATTGACAGGGATAAGAGGCGTAAAGGAGGAACGGATCATCGTTACGACACATGCCTATCTGGCACAGCTGGAAAAGGATTTCATCAAAGACTATACAATAATCATAGATGAGGATTTCCTGCAGCTGCTTGTATTCAACAGAATGTATAAGGTCAGCGTGAAGTGTCTTGAGGAGATAGCGGGAAAGGATATAAATGGATATTCGGATACAGCGGCTATGGTGCTCCGTACAGAAGAGGGAATATATAAGAAGATGAGGACGGCTGGATACAGGATGCCGCTTACTAAGGAGGAACTGGACGGGCTGGAATGTTTCCAGACAGATGACAACGTCAATGACCTGATCCACGCAGGTGCATTTGTGCGGATGCGGGATGAGGACAGCGGGGAAGAAGTCATAAGATATTTTTGTCCGCTGCATATGCCGGAGATGAAATATATCGTATTATCTGCAACTTTCGATCATGAGATATACAGGAAGTACTTTACAGGACAGATGGAGGTATACGCATACCCTGAGAAAAAAGCAGCATACAGAGGGAGGATAGAACAGTATACCTATCATTCTCTGGGAAGGAAAGACCTGTCAGAAAAGGAACAGGTTTTTTCCATTGCAGAAGAGACGGCAGGAAGCCCGGGGCTGGACATCATCACGTTTAAGAAATTCGAAGAGGACAGGGGAAGAAACTTTAATTCTGCCGGGATCCATTTCGGAAACAGCACGGGACTTAACGGATTGGAAGGATGTGATCTTGCAGTCATAGGGACACCTTATCGTGTGGAGGAATACTATAAGCTCATCGCCTGTTATCTTGGCACCGATGTGAACCGGGAAGGAGATAAGAGACCGTCACTTCGCAGGGCTGAGTATAAAGGAAACAGCTTCCTGATCACTACTTATAAAGATCCGCTGTTGAGGGAAGTGCAGTTGTATTCCATAGAAAGTGAACTGGAACAGTGTGTCGGGAGGGCAAGGCTGCTGCGGCAGGACTGTTCCGTCTATGTATTTTCCTGTTTTCCATGTGAACAGGCAAGAATACATATCAGAAATTACCTGCAGGATTATGAAGCAGGGGTGAAGGAGGGCAGCCACAGGAAAAATTATTTCTTCTAAGATGAATACAGTCTTTTGCAGGAAAAGAAGTCCGGGGGATATTACCGGAAACGGTAAGGGGAGCGGAGATGTCTGACAGCAGTTGTTTATTTTTTTGTTAGAAGCATGTCCGCTGTGGTGTATCTGTATAATGGAAAGCAGGAAAACAGGAACGGTTTTATCACAGTACAGCCGGATGGAATTTATCCGGCTGTACCGTGGTAAAGCCGGACACCTGTAGTTATTAGACCATCCTGCCGTACAGCATACAATATGCCAGGGGCACTTTCTGTCGGAAACAGGGCTGCAAGGCTTCTGTGGATGTCAGGAAGAGTGGCGGGCTTTTTTAATAAAAAAGAGGGTTTGATTTTAAAGGCCGGTCCGGGTCAGAGACCGGGCATGGGATGAATCATTATAATGAAGTCAAAGAGCTTCTTCATGCCAAATACTTTCGCTTCGCAGGTGAAACTGGCGTGGACGCGGCTGGTCTTCTTTTGTGTGGACAGCGGGAAGGTTTTGGCAGCAACGAAGAGAGGCTCTTAGGGAAAATGAATGGTTATCTAAAAAGATATGTGGTAAAATTTATACTATAAAAAGCAGCAGACATGGAGACGTGATAGATGGATGTATTGAAAAAGCAGACAATGTATACGATCAGCGATATTTATGCTCTGCCGGATGGCGAAAGAGCCGAACTGATCGACGGGCAGATTTATAATATGATGCCGCCGGGCAGATTACATCAAAAGATCAGCTGGAAACTGCATCAGGCGATAGCAAATTATATCGACAGCAGGAATGGGTTATGCGAAGTTTATGCGGCTCCTTTTGCTGTATTTCTGAATGACGATGATATAAATTATGTGGAGCCGGATCTTTCTGTGATCTGTGACTTGTCCAAATTGGATGATAAAGGATGCCATGGCGCGCCTGACTGGGTGATAGAGATCGTTTCAGCAGGCAGCAGATCGAGAGATTATATGACAAAATTGTTTAAGTATCGTACAGCGGGGGTTCGGGAATACTGGATTGTTGATCCGGATAAACAGATGATAATGGTTTATGGGTTTGAAAAAGATATGGTAGAAAAATATGATTTTAATGAAGCGGTACCGGTGGGGATCTATGAGGGATTTACAGTGAAGATAGAGTAGTATATGACAATTTAATTTTGAGTCTATTGATACCCACATTATAATGTGCGGCCGTTCTTGTTGCTGATTATTTGGATGTAGCGAGAACGGCTCTTTGTTTATAAATTTCTTTATTCTAACAGAAATAAAATAAGATGTTTCTTATGTTAAATTTTATTGATGATCAGATTTTCTCTTTTAAGTTCTGTGGTTTCAGAGCAGGCGTTTCCAGACGGTTTGTTTTCCACAGGTTTTCTTAAAAATAGTGATATTTCAAAGTTCTCTTTTCTTTTCATAAATCAGGATTCGTGTTTTAGAATGTCAGAATTTGTCATTGACGGTTCGTATAATGGTTGCATAACTTTGAGAAGGAGGGGCACAAATGGAATCTAATAATCTGGATCGAATACTGGAATCGGAAGAGCTTGTGAAAGGACTGCTTGACACAATGTATGCTATCCAGACAGCTCAACAGGACGTATTGATACCGATTACAATCTTAAGTCCATTTGAGACGGTATTAAATAGAGTTTATTTGTTACTTAAAGAAATTGAAGAAAGCGTGAAGATTTGATGTTTGATCTTATAGTTTATCTGTGTTAAGAAAAGAAGAATTCGACTGGTTAGAACAGGACTATGGAATGTATGTTGGACTGCCATGGAATGTGTAGAATAATTTTATTCAGTAGAACATTACGTAGTGTTGCAGTACACCATACAGAAAATGAATGTGGCGTGTATAAAGGTGTGCATATTCATTTTGCAGTCAATACAATTAATTTTCAGACGGGCAATAAATGGCATACAAACAACAAAGAGTCATATAAGAGAGAAGCGAACTTCAATCTGATCATAAGGAGTTTTATGAAAGAGGGGGATGGTGTACCTCTATTTTTTAGATAAATGACTATCTTACCTTGTGTTGTAATCCATTGATCACTGCTATAACGGTATCCAGTTGCACATCATCCAGCTTTGTTAACTCCCCTGAAATCTGATTTATTTTTAAGGGAGCCGGATTATCCATATCGAAAAAATCTTTTGGAGAGATCTGCAGATATTCACAAATATAGAAAAAAGCCTGCATGGAAGGGAATGCCTGCTTGTTTTCAATGCGATTGATATAGCTTCCATTTTGACCCAAAGCGAGACTCATTTCCCGGGCGGATACATTTTTTTGGTTCCGCAGGGAAGTGAGCCGTTCTACAAAAAAATCTTCGAACATGACAGCACCTTCCTGTGTTTTTTCTAAATTATATAG
>VSOD01000177.1 GCA_009774655.1 Lachnospiraceae bacterium | reverse complement strand
GCCTGCAGCAGCGCCGAAGCAGGAAGGCAGCAGCACGAATCAGCCCGCGGAAAAAACGGAGCAGACAGAGGCTATACCGGAACAGTCTGCAGGAAAACCGGATCAGGCAGAGCCTGTACCGGAGCAGCCGGCAGCAGATCCGGCGCAGGCTGTGACAGACGGAGGCGGCAGTGGGACATGATCGACACAGAAGGGATGTTAAAGAAGATCAAGGTAAGGCTGGGGATCAGCCCGGAGACGACGGAGCACGATGAGGTGCTCCGTCTGATGTTAGAGGATGCGGTCATGATGATCCGGATCTTCTGTAACCGGGATGTATTCCCGGTGCAGCTTGAATATGTGGCCCGCCAGATCGTCGTCAATGCTTTTTACAAAGAAAACGGCGATAACGTGGCGTCTATCAAGCGGGGCGATACACAGATAACTTACACTGATACGATCAGCAAGGATGACATGACACAGGAGCACCGGGAACTGTGCTGCAAGTACAGACGGCTGCGCACCGGGTAAAGGAGGATGGCATGAGCTTTAAGGACTTAAGCTACAAAAAGCCGGGAAGGACGGTAAAGCAGAATGGTAAGAAACAGGGAGGCAAACGTGCTGGCAAAGACGTTCCGGGATCAGATGAGCGTGTACCGGACAAGACGGGTCAGGGATCCGGAGACACAGGGAACGGTTGAAAAGGAGATCCTGGTCTATGAGGATATCCCCTGTGCGCTCAGCCAAAAGGGAAACGATACGCCGGAGCGGCAGGAATTTCATTCTGAAAAAAAGCGCACGCATACGATCTTTACCCTGCCGGGGGTAGAGCTGCTTGATAAAGACAAGGCGGTCATTGTGACAGAAGCCGGGCAGCAGTTTACTGGAATGACTGGCCGGACTTTTGGATATATCAGCCACGGGGAGACGCCCTTTGCTGCGGAGGATAAGACATGAGTATGAAGAGTCTGGAGGATCTGGAGCGGGCTTTTGACCGTGGTCTGAACGCATGGGAATCAGAGATCGTCGCGGCACATGCAAAAAAAATGGGTAAGAAAGTCGTGCGGGAAGTGAAGCGGGAGACAAAGGTCGTGACCGGTAACCTGCGGCGGCGCTGGGACTCTCAGGTGGAAAAGGAGGATGGCGGCGTCAACATCATCGTTGAGAATGATGCCGAGTATGCGGAGCCGGTCAACAACGGTCACCGGGTTGTGCGCGGTGGCAGAACCGTAGGCTACGCAGAGGGACGACACATGCTGGAAAAGGGCATCTCTGCTTATCAGGGCACTTACATGAGGGATGACCTGCAGGGCATGGTGGACGATCTTGGAAAGAAAATGAGGGGATGACATGGTCACACTGCAGGAAATCTCAACAGGGATCATAAAGATACTGCGGGAAAAACTGGAAATCGAGTATATCACGCAGGAGGACATGAGCAGCACGGATCAGCAGGAGTTTTTACACATTCAGATTGTGCCGCTTAAGTCAGCCACAGCGGCAGCAGGGCATTTTGTAGACAGACAGATCTTTGTAGATATCGCGTACATGGAGACGCTGCACACATCAAACGCGCGGATCTATGCCGTGCTGGACATGCTTGATGCGGCTTTCAAGCCGTACTTCCGGATTGGGGACCGGGCTTTTTCCCCGCCGGCACAGATGGATATCACAGACGACATAGGGCATTACAAGATGACGCTGGAGTTTACAGATACGGTGCCGCAGGAAGAGGGGCCGCTGATGGAGCATCTTGCTGTCAAAATTAATTGTAAATAAGAAGATTGGAGGAGATGGAGATGGGATTGCCCGAGATCATCATCACATTTAGAAAAAAAGCATCTGCCGCGATCTCAAGGAGCACCCGCGGCATGGTGGCCGTGCTGCTGCAGGATGATACGGCGGAGCAGTTTCTGACGCCGTGCACGAGATGGAAGGATGTAAAAGAAACAGAGTGGACGGAAGAGAGTTTAAAAGTGCTTAAACTTATCTTTAAAGGAGGCCCCAGACAGGTGCTGGCCGTGCGCGTGATGCGCAGTGACGGGAGCCTTGACCTTGCAGGGACATTACAACAGATCATGCATATCAACGTCGATTATCTCTGTTATCCGGGATATCTTGCAAAGGATCTGGGGACGCTGCGGGATTTTATTGCGGATGCGCACGAAAAGGGAAAAAAGGTAAAGGCGGTGCTTCCCGGAGTGGAAGCGGATGACATGCATATCATCAACTTTGCATCCAGTTATGTGACAGCGAAGTGGATTGACGAGGAGGCGCTGGTCAGCTATACGGGTGCGGAATACTGCTGTCGCGTAGCCGGGGTTCTGGCAGGGCTGCCGCTGACGCAGAGCTGCACATTTTACGTGCTGGATGAGATCGTAGATGCAGATATCCCAGCAGATCCGGATGCTGACATCGACGCAGGCAGGCTGGTCATTGTCTTTGACGGCGAGAAACATAAGATCGGACGGGGTGTGACCAGTCTGCAGACGGTGACGCCGGAAACACCGGAAGACTTTAAAAAGATCAAGATCGTAGAGGGGATGGACGTCATCAGGCATGATATCTTTTCCACGTATGAGGACAATTATGTCGGGAAAATATCAAACGGTTATGACAATAAGCAGCTGTTCGTCGGTGCGGTAAACAGCTATTTCCGGGCAATGTATAATTCCGTACTTAACGCGGAGGCGGAAAACTACGTGCAGATCAGCGCGGAAGGAAACCGGAAATATCTGGAAGAGCATGGTATCAATACAGAGGACATGACAGAACAGGAATTAAAAGAAGCAGATACCGGATCTTATATGATCCTTGAAGGGGTATGTAAATTTCTGGATGCTTCGGAAGATCTTGATCTGAATATGGCCATGTAGAAAGGAGCAGCACAAAATGAATGAAATCAAAGGAAACAGGACGCTGGCGGGCACCTGGGCGGAATTTTGGTGGAACGGCTTCAAAGTCTTAGAAGTCAGTAAGATCAACGTCAAGGTGACGGTCAACAGGGAGGATGTGCAGCTGGGTCTGGATGTGGACACAAAGATAACCGGAGTAAAGGGCGAGGGCACGGTCTCAATGATCAAGGCTTATACGCGGTTTGAGGATGTTCGCCAGGAGATCATGAGAGGGCATGACCCGAGAAGCACGGTCATCACAAAGTTAAAGGATCCTGACGCTATAGGCGGGCAGACGGAGCGATACCAGATCAGCAACATAGCCCTGTCAGAATTTGGTTTTGAATATGAAAAAGGTGCTGTCGTAAAGCAGGAAGTGCCGTTTTCGTTCACACCGTCCGATATGATCAATCTTGACGCAGTGCAGGATGTATAGATACAGGCAGTTCGTAAAGATTCAATATAAACATACATACAGGAGGTATAAAAAATGGAAGCAAACAAAGTTCTTATTTTTGAGCAGTTCGCGAAGAAAGCGAAGGAACGGATCGAGGCAAGGAAACAGATGCGGAAGGAGGAACTTGTGATTGGCAGCATCGGCATGGACATGGAGATCCGGGGATTGTCAGATGCGGAGGTCAGCGAGGTATTGGAGTTTTCGGATGATACGATCGAGGTTGATAAGTATACGATCTATTATGCGAGCAGCACGCTGCAGGAGGCGGCGAAGGTCATGGTACAGGAGGGCAGCCTGCGGCCCGGGAAAGAATATACCATCACGGATATGTTCACACAGGCAGAACGTAACTTCATCGCCCGCCGCATTCTGGAGCTTTCCGGCGTAGGCGGTGAAGCGGACATCAGGATCAAGGAGAAGGAAGAAGTAAAAAACTCTTAAAGCAGTCACGTCTTATGTGGGTGGTGGGGTACTGGATGGAGCACGGCGGATTTAAGCCGGAGGAGATCCTGTCCCTGTCGCCGCAGGAGCGGACTGTGTGGCAGGCGATCGCGGAATTAAACAGGCAGCAGCGAAAAGATGATATCAGGGATGCCGTGGAAGAAGCATTCTCGGATATCCTGCAGGCACTCGGAAGATGAGGGGGTGACACTTGATGACGGAAGTCTTCGGGGCGGTCCTTTCTGTCCGTGACAACGTATCAGGTGTCATGAAGCAGGCAAAGGAATCGACGACAGGCTTTCGCGGGGAAGTTGAAAAAGCAAAAAAAGACTTAGAAAAGTTACATAAACAGAAGGTCGCTGCAAAGGAGCTACGGATCAAAAACTCTTCCGCCTATAAGGCGATCGAGGACGTAAAGAAGAAGCTGGAGCCGATCACGAAGAAGACGGTCGAGATCAAGGCGAAGACAGAACGGGCACAGGAAAAAGTAAAAAAGTTTGGCTCCGTACTGGATAAGGTCAAGACCTCTAAGGTCGTGCGTGTGGCGGTAGAGGGTACGGGCAAAGCAGTCAAAGCGCTTGGCAAGGCAGCGCTGGTGGGGACTGCAGCAGCGTTTACTACTGTTGCGGCAGCAGGGACGATGGCGGTCAGCTCCGCGATCGACTACCAGGCGCAGATGCAGAACGTCGGCACCCTGCTGGACGGTGATGTGCAGGGCAAGCTGCAGGGGATGTCAAAACAGCTCAAACAGGTATCCCTTGATACAGGCGTCTGCACATCCGATCTGACCGAAGGGCTATATCAGGTGGTATCTGCGTTTGGCGAGTCTGCGGATAACGTCAAACAGATGGAGATCGCAGCCAAAGCGGCAAAGGCCGGGAACGCCACTACGGTGGATTCTATCAACCTGCTGTCTGCGGTGACAAAAGGTTACGGCGATACTTCTGCTGCAGCAATGCAAAAAGCATCGGACCTGTCGTTTTTGACGGTTAAGCTGGGGCAGACAAGTTTCCCGGAACTGGCATCCAGCATGGGGCAGGTCGTACCGCTTGCATCTACATTAAAGGTCAGTCAGGAAGAGCTGTTCGGCGCAATGTCTACCCTGACCGGCGTTACAGGTTCCACCAGCGAGGTCACGACGCAGTTAAAAGCGACGATGCAGTCTTTCCTGTCTCCGTCCACGGAGATGGCAAAAACACTCAAAAAGATGGGCTATGCATCCGGCGCAGCGGCGTTAGAAAGCGAAGGACTTGGCGGTATCTTAGATAAGCTGAAAGAGCAGGTCAAGGGAGATGAGGTTGCCTTCGCGAACCTGTTTTCCAGTGTTGAGGCAAAGAACGCGGTCCTGGCATTAACAGGGAATCAGGCAGAGAACTTTGCGGAGAAGACTGCGGCCATGTTCGAGGCGTCCGGTGCGGCAGATGCAGCCTTTAAGACGCAGACGGCGTCCGTCAAGGAGATGGCGGCGAAGGTCAAGAATGCCGGAAGCGTGATGCTCACCAGCATGGGCGAGAAAGCACTGCCTTATATCCAGAGCGCGCTTGAAGGCGTCATCGAAAAGATGCCGGCAATGACGGAAGCAGCCGGCGCCCTTATAGATAAAGCGGGACCGGTATTTGACAGGCTGGCAGGCAGCGTGTCCGGATTCCTTGCGGATACAAAGCCGGTCATGATGCAGGTCGGCACCATGTTCGGGAGCGCGTTCGAAAAGGCGCTGCCGGCGATCGCGTCCTTAAGGGACAGTTTTGTGTCGATCCATACGACGGCAGAGCCGGTGATCTTAGCGCTGGCCAGCGTGATCTCATCTGCAGTACCGCCGATCGCAGAGATATTTTCCGGGGTTTACTCCGTGATCGCACAGGTCATGCCGGTTATCTCACAGATTGTGGCTGAGGTAGGCGCGAAAGTATCCAGCGTATTTTCGTCGATGGGCAATGAGACGGGCGTACTGCAGCAGCTGTTCGAGGTAGCAGGCCCGGCTATATCATCTGTACTTTCCACGGCGTGGTCAGTGGCAAGCCCGCTTTTGGATCTTGCGATTCAAGGCATCGGATTACTGGCAGATGCCTTTGGGGCGGCATTCCCGTATATTCAGGGCATAGTAGAAAGTGTCTGGAATGTAATCGGTCCGGTATTCAGCAAAATCGGTGAAGGCATTGGTGTTGTTACGTCGGCGATCAAAAAGATCCGCGGCGTAGATGATGGCGGCGGTGGATCCGGAGGCGGCGGAGCAGGCGGAAGTGTTGCGGCTAATGCAACCGGGACGCCTTATTTCTCGGGCGGATGGACAACCGTTGGAGAACACGGGCCGGAATTAATGAGCCTTCCTGCAGGCACAAAGATCCTGTCGAATCAGGCAAGCAATAATGTCCAAAAGGGAGACCGGAAGATCTCCATCAACGTGGAACATATGGAAGTGAGGAGTGACGCCGACATTCAGAGGGTGGCGGAGGAGCTTGCAAAGAGACTGGAGGAAGCGGAGGAGAATCAGTGATGAGGAAAACAAGGACGGTTTTGTTAGTCACGGGTGACGGGCAATTTGAGCTGTCCGTTAATCCTCCGGAGATCTCCGTGACACAGGACAATAAAGATAAGACGATCGACCTCTTAAATGTGGGGGAGATCAACGTGTCGGGGATGCGTGGCCTGATCAAGGTATCCCTGGCTACCTTTTTACCGGACAGCAACAGCCCGTTTTACACAGGTGTTGCACCGGAACAGATCGTGCAGGCGGTCAAAAAAGCGAAGAATGGACAGAAGGCGATCCGCATTATCATCAGCGGGAGCGATGTCAATACGCAGTTTAATGTTTCAAGCATGAACGAAATTTACAAAGAAGGACAGGGCGATATCTACATTTCATGGTCTTTCGTGGAATTAAGGGATCTGAACACCGGACAGGTGGCCAGCTTCGTGCGCAGGTATACGGATACGGGGCTGTGCACACGCAGGACAACGCGCAGCGTACCAAAGACAGTCACCGTCCAAAACGGTGACACCCTCTGGAATCTGGCAAGGCGCTACTATGACGACGGCAGCCGCTGGAAGGATATCGCAATGGCAAACGATATGTATGAGGATAACCTGCTACCAGGAACACGGCTGATCATACCGCTGTGACTTTTATTATAGAAGGCAGATAGATTGACATGAATATGCAAGTATCCGTAAATGGAGCAGATTTTTCAAAAGAGATTGAGTCGATCAGCTGGAGCGGGGATGAAAACCAGCTGGCGAGAAAGTTAAAGATAACATATCTGTATGCCCCGCGGAGCACTCCGGCGTATACCAGAGCAGCCCGAAAAGGCGATCAGATCACGCTGGGCGGTGGTCTCTTTCAAGGGATCGTGTTAAACGAAGAGCGGTCGGAGAACTCGATCACGATGTCAAATACAGCATATGATTATGCCTGGTACCTGCGCAGCAAAGCATTCGGCGTCTATAAAGGATCACCTGCAGCAGTAGTATCGCAGGTATGCAGCGAGAATGGTATCCCCTGCGGAGCACTGTATGACCAGGGCGGAGAGGTGGAAGTCATCACCGCTGGGGAAAAAAGCATCAGTCAGGTGATCAAAGCTGTTTACGAAGGGCAGGATGTACATGTATTCATGCGTGGGACATCTTTATGCACAGAAAAGTACGGTACGGAGCTGGCCGGAACCGTGACCGGGGATGACTACGTGACTGACGCAAGCTACACCAGTAGCGCAGAGAATCTCATAAACAAGGTCGTGCTTCTGAACAAAGAAGAGGAACCAGTCGGGGAAGTGACAAACGGCTTTACCGAATACGGGACGATCAGTGAGGCTTACAAGATTTCCGGGGATGAGCTGGATGTGAACAAAGAGGCGGAAAAGCTGCTGAAAGGACTGGAGGAGTCCGGCAAGATCGTGGTGCGTGGAAATCCGGGGTTCGTGACAGGGAAAGCGATCATTGTTGAAAAGGTCAATTCGAAGATCCGGGGCCGGTTTATCATCATCTCGGATGCACATGAAATCCGGGACGCATCGTACATAACGACGCTGGGGCTGCGGTTTGAAAGCGTCGTGTAGGCAGTCATAAACAAAAAGGCAGGGAAAGGAGTGGGGCAGGCAGATGGCAAACGGGGATCCATTTGCGCGCATGGTCAAGATGATGGAACGCCAGGGCGCGAACTTAAACGGTTATGATATGAGCATCGCGAAGGTGGTAAGCGTAAAGCCGCTGCAGATCATTGATAAGGGCAATCTGATCGAGCGGAACCTGTTTTGCAATAAGCTGATACCGTCTGACAAGGACGAAGAACTGGACGAGATCCTGGCAAACGAAAAGAATATCTCAAAAGAATTAAAACAGTTTTTAAAGGATCTTTACAAGGAATTAAGGGTGGAAAAGGACGATGAAGTGCTGGTGCAGCGTGTGAAGAATGGCTACTACATCTGCGGAAAGGTGGCGAAACAATGAGCGTATTTCCCTTTACGGTCGATGTGCCGGAACTTGAAGACAGGGAAGAAGAGCTTCCGATCTTCCGGGAACTGGCTTACGACTATGAGAAAAACTGCCTGCTGCGCAAGG
>VSOD01000176.1 GCA_009774655.1 Lachnospiraceae bacterium | reverse complement strand
CAAATTGATACGGAAACAATCTGTCTGCCATTGTTAAAAATCATGACGCATAAGGCGGCACAGAACGGCGCACCCGTATACGCAT
This sequence comes from Lachnospiraceae bacterium, assembly GCA_009774655.1. GTDB lineage: Bacteria > Bacillota > Clostridia > Lachnospirales > Lachnospiraceae > UBA3282. The sequence continues at coordinate 8,299 of VSOD01000176.1, read as the reverse complement.
ATATGTTCACATACGGCAATTCGTATCATGGCGCGGAAATTCCTTATGTATTCAATCACGCAGATGCCAATGCACAGGAGCGCGCGCTCGCGGAACAGATTTCTCAGGCATGGGTGAATTTTGCAAAGACAGGAATGCCTCAGGCACAGGGGCTGCCGACATGGGAGCCATACACACTGGAAGGCGGCGCGACCATGATTTTGGATACACAGTCTAGGCTGATGCACCACCATGACTGCACATTGCTCACCCTGCTTGCACCGAATTATGACTTTGGGAAAACAGTACGGACATCACGTTTCCTCTTGGGCAGCAGATTCAGTCCGATGCCTTTATCGGAACGGTGTATATCTCGCCCATGATTACAAATGATGACACCTATCACTTCCCCACGACCAACAACATCACCTTCGCGCCGGGGGCCAGGAGCAGCTGGCACGGCGGAAGCGCAGACACGACATTTGCACATATTGCAGTCAATACTAATCCGCAATTGACAGGCTTGGAGTGGTTTGACCGCATTTCACAGGAAGCTTACGCAAAGCTTGCGACAGAATGAAAAATAAAATTTGAGAATAGCTAAGGAAAGGGAGATTAAGTTATGAAAAAGAAAACAATCAAAAAAGCTGCAGCAGTATTAACAGGAATGCTCTTGGCTGTCAGCCTTTCGGCGTGCGGCAGCAGCAGGAATAATGCTTCACAGGTTCGCGAAGAACAGCAGGAGGCGATGCCACAGACCACGCAGGAGGCGGCAGTTTCACCAAAGGAAACACAGACCGCACAGGAAACGCAGCCCGAGACAACGCAGGAAACACAGCTTCCGACAGAAGCCGATACGGAACTTCCGACGGAAAATACTGACCAGCCGTCCGCAGAGGAACCTTCAGCAGAAGGCGCAAAGACATTGGTAGTTTATTATTCGGCAACGGGAAATACGGAAGGCGTGGCAGGCTATATTGCAGCAGCGACAGATGCCGACCTGTTCGCACTGGAACCGGCAGTACCCTACAGCAGTGATGATTTGGACTGGACAAACGCGGACAGCCGCGTGAGCAGGGAGCACGAAAATGAGGGTGAGAGAAACGTGGAACTGGTGTCAACTACGGTTGATAACTGGGAGTCCTACGACACCGTATTTATTGGATACCCAATATGGTGGCATATCGCGGCATGGCCTGTAGACGGCTTTGTGGAGGCAAATGATTTTACGGGAAAAACAGTTATTCCGTTCTGCACGTCCTCAAGCTCTGACCTGGGCGACAGCGGAAAACTGCTTGCAGAGGCGGCAGGAAGCGGAAACTGGCTGGAGGGCGCACGCTTTTCGTCAGCCGCAACCGAAGACAGCGTTCGGGAATGGGTAGAAAGTCTGGATCTGCAGCAGTAAAGCCGTATAATCGCATGAGAAAAATTTCGCTTAGCGAGGCTGTACGGAGGCTTTAAGATGGCTCTAATAAGGAGAAATGATTTATGAAAAAGGTTATGGTATGGTTTTTATCTGTCTTGCTGGTACTTGGTTTAGCAGCATGCGGGAATAGTGAGGAATCGGCACAGGAAAGTGGTACAGGAACAGCAGACGTACAGTCAGTCATTGATGGTAGTGCATCTTCCGGGCAGGAGGACTCTTCCGTCAATGACAGCGCGGAAAGTGAAACGGGTGATCCGCAGAACAATGCGGAGGCATCTGTGGTATATTTCACATCCGACATATCGCCGGAAGGGTTGATGGCTGTTTACGAGGCTTTGAACTGGGAACCTACTGGAGGCGTTGCGGTCAAGCTGTCAACAGGAGAGCCGCCGGCAAGTAATTATCTCGATCCGGAACTGATTAAGGACCTGATACAGTCCGTGGACGGTACGATTGTGGAGTGCAATACGGCATATGGCGGCTCCCGGACGGAAACGGCCATGCACATGCAGGTAGCGGAGGATCATGGATTTACGGCGATTGCGGATGTGGACATTCTGGATGCGGAGGGTTCCATGGAACTGCCCGTGGAGGGTGGAACGCGCCTTGAAAGCAATCGGGTGGGTTCTCATTTCGCGGATTATGATTCTTATATTATCCTGTCTCACTTCAAGGGGCACGCGATGGCGGGTTTTGGCGGGGCGATTAAGAATATCTCCATCGGGCTTGGTTCCAAAGAAGGGAAATGCCTGATCCATACTGCCGGAGCGAGCAGCAGCAGTCCGTGGGGCGGCGATCAGACCGGTTTTACGGAGTCGATGGCGGAAGCCGGTAAATCCGTATCGGATTATCTGGGATATGGGGACCGGATTATATATATCAGTGTGTTGAACAATATTTCCATTGACTGCGACTGCGACGGAAATCCCGCAAAGCCGGATATTCACGATATTGGGATTGTGGCTTCCTTTGATCCGGTGGCTATCGACCAGGCATGTATTGATCTCGCTTTTGCGGCAGAAGGAAGCAAAACCCTTCAGGACCGGGTGAACAGCAGGGATGGCTTACGCACATTGGAGCACGCGGAAGAAATCGGATTGGGAAGCCGCACTTATGAGCTGGTAAATATTGATGAGTAATCAGAACGCTCTGTATGGCATTTTGATACAAGGAAGGTGATCTGCATGGAACTATTTGCCCTCATAAAACGCGAATTTGTTTATATCAGTTATTATTTCATGGTACAGCTCCGTCAGATCGCCTTTTACTGGATTCTGGGTATGATGGTCGGCTCTCTGGTATCTGTTTTTGCAAAAGACGCCATCCATAACTGTTTTGAAAGAATCAGGGACAAAAAATGGGGAGTATTCGGCGTAATCCCGGCAAGCATTTTGGGGATTGCGTCGCCTCTGTGCATGTATGGCACGATTCCTATAGCGGCTTCTTTTTCCAGACATGGGATGCGCCACGACTGGCTGGCGGCTTTTATGATGAGCAGTGTGCTTTTAAACCCGCAGCTTCTTTTTTACAGCACGGCGCTTGGGGGAACGGTCATGGCAGTGCGGCTGGTTTCCTGTACTTTATGTGGGATTTTTGCAGGGCTGGCGGTACATTTTGCCTATGGGAAGAAACCGTTCTTTAACTTTGCGGGATTTGAGCCCCGTGCAAGCCATGACACAGACCCCAATCTTTTTATGCGGTTTTTGAAAAATCTGGGGCGGAATGTCAGGGCGACGGCTCTTTACTTTCTGATTGGTGTGCTGCTTTCCGCATTGTTCCAGAGATATGTCCCGGCAGACGGTTTTGCGGAGCTTTTCGGGAAAAGCAATGAGGGGTTCGGTGTGCTGATGGCGGCGACCATCGGTGTTCCGCTCTATGCCTGTGGGGGCGGGACAATCCCGCTTTTGCAGCAATGGCTGGTCTCCGGAATGAGCATGGGGAGCGCGGCGGCATTTATGATTACCGGGCCTGCCACGAAGATCACAAACCTGGGGGCATTGAAGATCGTGCTTGGAATAAAGCGTTTTGTTCTATATATTGCTTTCGTAATGGTGTTCTCTCTGATAACAGGACTCATTACAAATCTGCTGGTTTAAGGGAGAAGATTGTATGAAAAAAATAAAAAAGAGAACGGTGATTGAGCTGGTGATACTGGTGGTCCTGATCGTATGGGCGTCATGGAATTTGTTCATGGGTAGAAAGATTACAGGAGTAGATGATAATGTGGCTGTCGGAGACGAAGGGACGCATTCGCTGGTCGTTTATTTTTCCAGAGAGGGTGTTATACCGGATGGAATAGATGCCGCCTCATCCGCTTCGCCCAATTCCAATCAGTACGAGGCTGAAAGCGATACGGAGGCTGCGGCTAAAATGATTGCGCAGCTTACTGGGGCGGATTTATTTCAGATCCGCACGGACAGATATTACCGCAGCGCTTTTTGGGGAACGGCAGCTACCGCATGGATTGAGGAGGCGTTGAATTTAAGACCGGGGCTGGCGGCAAAGCCGGAAAGCCTTGATAAATATGATGTGATCTATATTGGTTATCCTGTCTGGTGGTTTAATGCACCGATGGCGGTCGGGACATTTTTAGAGAGTTATGACCTGACAGGGAAAACAGTGGTTCCCTTTTGTACCAGCACGGATAATGGGATTGATGTAAGCATGGATTATATCCGGGAGGTTTCAGGCAGCGCGACGGTTTTGGACGGATACCGTGTCCATAATTCCGGTTTGGAAGATGTATCAGCATGGCTTGAACGGATTGGCATGTTGGAGCAGACAGACGAACAGCAGGATACAGAAACCGGTTTGACAAAATCAGAAGCGGATATAGCGGATACTGACCCGGAAGTGAGTGAACTTCCCAATGTCACGGAGGGAACAGAAGCTTATCGGGACTTTGTGATTGACAATGTGTACCATTCCGCAGATGCAGGGGATATTCATTACAATGTATATATTCCGGAAAGCTATGATGGCAGTAAGCCGTATGCCTTGTATTTTACGCTGCCCGGTTATGAAGGGCTGTATTTTCAGGGAGTCGCTGCCAATATCGAGTCGGAGGAATTTGGATTTGAGGCACAGAAGTACAATGACGAGATGATTATTGTTGCGCCGCAGCTTAACGACTGGGGAGAAACTTCGGCAGATCAGACGATTGCACTGGTGGAATATTTTCTGCAGCAGTATCACATCGACACATCGAAAGTATATGGGAACGGTTATTCGGGCGGAGGCGAAACCATGTCTATCGTAATGGGAAAGCGTCCTGATCTGTTTACGGCATATCTTCATGTCAGTTCACAGTGGGACGGCGAATACGAGCCTGTTGTGGATAACCGGCTGCCTGTTTATTTTGCCATAGGCAGGAATGATGAGTATTACGGTTCCGCCAAAACGCAGAGAGCGTATGATACGCTTTATGACTTGTATGAGCGGCAGGGATTGTTGAAAGAAGAAATTGACAGCCTGCTTGTGCTGGACATTAAGGAGCATGATTATTTTACCGGGAGGAATGCCCCAAACGAGCATGGCGGAGGAGGACTTTTTGCCTATGATGAGGAGATTATGGGGTGGTTGTTTTCAAAGTGATTGGGATATAACGGGAAAGGAAAGGCGGAGATGACGATGAAACGAAAGAATATTTTGTGTCTGTGCATGACGGCATTATTGATATTAGGCATAGCCGGATGCGGGGCAGAGGGAAAGGATAACAGTACAGGGAGCAGTCCTGTTCAGGAGTCAGGAGAAAGGGAAGTGTCCGGCAGTGAAAATGAAAACGGCGATTCGGGAGCAGGGGAAATCGCTGCGGATAAACAGGGAAGTGCAGATGCAGGCAGTGAATCCCAAGTAGGAAGCTCCAACATATTGATTGCCTATTTTTCCATACCGGAGGATGTGGAAACAACGGATGCGGTTGCCGGAGCCAGTATTGTAGTCAGGGATGGGGAAAAAATGGGCAACACCGAGTATGTGGCAAAAGTAATCCAGCAGACAGTCGGTGGGGATCTGTTTCGTATTGAGACGGTAGAAGAATATCCGCTTGACCATGATCCGCTGGTAGATCAGGCAGCGGGTGAGCAGGATGAGAAGAAACGCCCGGAGCTTTTGAATCATGTGGAGAATTTTGAACAGTACGAAACCATTATTTTAGGGTTTCCGAACTGGTGGGCAGATCTCCCGATGCCGGTTTATACATTTTTGGAAGAATATGATTTTGGTGCAAAGACCATTATCCCCTTTGTGACACATGGCGGCAGCGGTTTTTCGGGAACCATCCGGACTATATCGGAACTGCAGCCTGGCGCCCATGTAAGTGAGAATACCTTGTCCTTATCCAGAAACAGTGTAGCGGACAGCGAGGAAGATGTAGTGGCATGGGCGGAAAGCCTGGGACTGAACGCGACAGAAATTGCGCCGGACAATAGTGGTGATACAGTGGCAGATGCGGTGGCTGATCCTGTGGACCAGCAGATTTTATACCTTTGGGAAAAAGGCAACATGCCTGCGGTCACAGAGTATACAGAGAACAACGGAAATTATGCGGATGATCCGGATTTCCGTCCTTATATGGTAACATTTCCTGTTCCGGAGGGAACAGAAGTGAAAGGTGCTGTCCTGATCAATGCAGGCGGCGCTTTTCAGTTTAGAAGCGACCAGATGGAGGGAACCCCTGTAGCGCAGGAACTTAGCAGACTGGGGTATCAGAGTTTTGTGGTAAACTACCGCCTGCACCCTTATACACAGGAGGAAGGAGCATTGGATCTGGCCCGTGCAGTCCGATTTGTCCGTAAATATGCAGATGTCTATGGCATTGATGAAAAGGATATTGCCGTTATGGGTTTTTCGGCAGGCGGTATTCTTGCAGGGGAAATGCTGTTGAATTTTGACGGTACGGTGAACGGAAGTGCCTTGGATGACAGTTATGTTCCGGATGAGCTTGACGGTATATCAGCGGATGCAGGCGCGGACGGCATGATTTATTCCTTTTATGGACGCCTGAGTGTCGCGTCCACTGACACGGACAAATTTGCGTCGTCCAATCTGCCGCCTACCTATTTCTGCTACGGCACCCGTGATCCGTTTGTAGGTGAGTTTGAAGAATGTGTGGAGGCGTTAAAGGAAGCGGGTGTTCCGGTAGAAGTGGATGTGCTGGAAGGCAGACCGCATGGGTACGGCTATACAGAGGGATGGATTCCTGCCTATGATGCGTGGCTGACAGGAATTTTTGAGAACAACTGAGTGTAGATACCTTTAGGTAATAACTTAGAAACCATTCGGAACTTCTGTAAAAGGTGTGGATTGATTAAAATAAAATCATCAAGGCAAAAGCAAAAACACGGTTGCAGAAAATCATGGAGGTTGGCTATGGAATATAGGACACTGGGAAAAGATCTGACAGTATCCGCGGTGGGGCTTGGCTGTATGGGAATGAGCCACGCTTACGGGGCACCGGCAGATAAAAAGGAAATGACGGAACTGTTGGCGGAGGCAGTAGATATCGGATATACATTTTTTGATACGGCGGAAGTCTATGGCACGCCGGAAAATCCGCACCATAATGAGGAACTGGTAGGGGAGGCGCTGCGGCCGTATCGAAATAAAGTTGTGATAGCGACAAAGTTTGGAATTTATTTTGACACGGAAAGCAAACAGGTAAATAAACCGCTTCTGCCGGATTCCAGACCGGAGGTTATCCGTGTCTCGGTAGAAAATTCCCTAAAGCGGCTGGGAACTGACCATATTGACCTGTACTATCAGCACCGCATTGACCCGTTCGTACCGGTTGAGGAGGTGGCGGGCGTCATGCAGGAGCTGATGCAGGAGGGAAAAATTACGCACTGGGGACTATCGGAAGCTGACGAGGAAACGATACGCCGCGCCCATGCGGTCTGCCCGGTAACGGCGATCCAGAACCGCTATTCCATGATGGCGCGCTGGCATGAAGCGTTATTCCCCGTACTGGAGGAATTAAACATCGGTTATGTGGCATTTTCGCCTTTGGCAAATGGATTTTTGTCCGCAAGGTATGGGAAAGAGACTAAGTTTGACGCGGGTACGGATTACCGGAGCGTGATGCCGCAGTTTACGCCGGAAGCTGTGGAACAGAATCAGAAACTGCTGGAGCTGGTCAGAACGGTTGCGGAAGGAAAGCACGCCACGCCCGGTCAGATTGCCCTTGCGTGGATGCTTGGAAAAAAACCATATCTGGTGCCAATCCCCGGAACGAGAAAGTCAGACCGCCTGAAAGAAAATGCGGGGGCATCGGATATTAAGCTGACGGAAAAGGAGATTGCGGTTTTGGATAAACAGCTCGATGCGATGGAAATGTCAGAGGTATTCGGCGGCACCAATGCGAGAAGAATTTCTAAGCGGTCAAAAAACACCCGCTAAGAAATTCTACGGTTCCAAAGGGCGGAACCTACTCACATGGAAGAACGCAAAAACAGCGTTCTTCCCGTATATTGTTATGCTGCTGATGAATATAAAAAGGAGGACATCATAATGAACGAATTTGTTTTCACTTATCCCACAAAAGTATACTTTGGACAGAACTCTTTGGAAAAGGCGCTTCGGGCGGAGTTAAACAGACATGGAAAGACAGTGATGCTCGCTTATGGCGGCGCTTCCCTGAAGAAGAACGGCATCTATGACAGGATAAAGGAGCTGCTTGCAAAGGAAGGAAAGGAAGTTGTAGATTTTCCGGGCATTATGCCCAACCCTACCTATGCTAAGGTGCAGGAAGGCGCGGCGTTAGCGAAAGAAAAGGGCGTGGATTTTATCCTCGCGGTAGGCGGAGGCTCCGTCATTGACTGCTGTAAGATCATAGCGGCGCAGGCAAAAACAGACAAGGACATCTGGGAAATGGAGTTTTCGGAGGGTAAATTTCCG
>VSOD01000175.1 GCA_009774655.1 Lachnospiraceae bacterium | reverse complement strand
GAACCTGTAGATTATAAATAGAATATATGTTAATATATTTTTACATACGACAGTTGACAGAAAAGAGTAAACTAAAGATGAATGTAATCATTCCGATGACAGGATACGGGTCCCGTTTTGTTGCGGCGGGGTATCAGGAGTTGAAGCCTTTTATCAGGGTAATGGGCAGGCCGGTGATCGAGTGGATCGTGAAGGACATGTATCCTGCGGACGTTAATATCATCTTTGTCTGCCGCGGGGAGCATCTGATGAAGGATGCGTCCATGCGGGAGAGGCTGCTTTTGCTGGCGCCGGAGGCGAAGATCGTGTCGATAGAGGACTGGGTGAAGAAGGGGCCGGTATACGATGTGCTGCGGGGGTACAGAGAGCTGCTCGCACAGCAGGCCATCGACGCGCAGGAGCCGTGTATCATCAATTATTGTGATTTCTATATGCAGTGGGACTATGCCGCTTTTGCAAAAGAGGCGGCGGAGCGCGGCTGTGACGGAGCGGTGCCCTGTTATTCCGGCTTCCATCCGAATCTGCTGCCTGAGAAGAATTATTATGCATCCTGTCTGACGGATGCGCAGGATGATCTGATAGAGATCCGTGAGAAGTATTCTTTTGAAAAAGACAAGACGAAGGCGAAGCATTCTCCGGGCGTCTATTACTTCGCAAGCGGCGCCGTGATGGAGAAGTACTGCCAGATCCTGACAGAGCATGAGGAATGCGCCATAAACGGCGAGTATTATGCGTCCCTGCCTTATAATTTCATGGTGCAGGACGGTTTGAAAGTATGGGTTCCGGTCAACGTGGAGTATTTCTGCCAGTGGGGAACGCCGGAGGATATGCAGGAGTTCGTTTACTGGACGGATTTGATCCGTAAGAGCGAAGCGGCGCCGCATACAGGCGGTGCGGAATCTTCCGGGGCAGAGGAAGGGATGCCTGGAAGGATCCTGATTCCCATGGCGGGAGCCGGGCAGCGTTTTGCGGATGCGGGCTATACGGTACATAAACCGGCGATTATGACGGTGGACAGGGCGACAGGGCAGGAGAAGCCGATGGTGGTCTGTGCGACGAAGGATCTGCCGGGCGTGGCGGCGGACGGCAGCAATGTGATCTATGTGGACAGGAACTTCCATAAGACGGACGGTGTGGAGGATGCCATCCGCGCATGGTATCCGCAGGCGGCATTTATCACGGTGGACCATCTGACAGAGGGGCAGGCATGTACCTGTATGCTGGCGGAGCCTTATCTGGATCCGGAGCAGCCGCTTTTGATCGCGGGATGCGATAATGGTATGGATATTGACAGGGATGCTTTTGACGCGCTGACGAAGGAGTGCGACTGCATCGTCTTTACGTACAGGCACAATGAGGCCGTGCTGGCGAACCCCAATGCCTATGGGTGGATGATCGCGGATGCGGACGGCAATATCACGGGTACGTCGATCAAAAAGGCAATTTCTGACAGTCCGATGGAGGATCCGGCGGTGGTGGCAACCTTCTGGTTCCGCAGAGCGGCGGTATTTATAGAGGCGACGAAGAAAATGATCGCGGAGAATGACCGCATAAACGGTGAATTCTATGTGGATCAGACGGTGAAGCATGTGCTTGACCTGGGATACCGGGCGAAAATATTCGATATCGACCGGTATGTGGGCTGGGGCACGCCGGCGGATTATGAGGGATACCAGAAGACGTGGAACTATTTTAAGGCGTTTTTGGGAGATAAAAACATTTTCGGAGAGGCATAAGCGGGTATGTTACAAAAGCTGGGGGCGTTTGATTTTGAGAAGAACTATCGCAAGCTGTTAAAAGCGGCCATCGTGATGACCGTCTTATTTAAGATGCTTTTGATGGGACTTTTTTCGTCGGATTATCAGGATCTGATGTTCATTCCCTTCGTACAGTGCTTTCTTGAGGGAAACAACCCGTATCAGTATTATTATGACAATCAGCTGCTTTCGTCCTTTCCCTATCCGCCGGTGATGCTGCTTGTGGAGAGCGTGGGCGGCATTCTGGTAACGCTGTGCGGGAATTTTCCGGTATTTGTGCGGAATCTGGTTTTTAAACTGCCGATGCTCGTCATGGATCTTCTGGGGTTGTATTATCTGATGCGGATCTCCAGATCCAGACGCAAGTACATACTGGTGCTGTATTTTATGTCCCCGATCATTCTGTATGCGGGTTATATGCATGGACAGCTTGATCTGATCCCGACGATCTTCCTGATCATTGCGATCTATTATCTGACCGAAACGGGTATTTCTACAGGCAGGATCACGGTCAGCGAGTGGAAATATATGCTGTTCTTTACCTTGTCGCTGGCTTCGAAGTTCCATATTTCATCGGTGCTGCCGCTGTTTTTCCTCTATCTTCTCAAGAAAAAGGGATTTCGGAAGGCGGTGGTGCTGACGGCCATTCCTGCGCTGCTTACCGTTTTGATCATTGTGCCTTTCTGGGGAAGCGGCTTTTCCGGCATGGTGCTTTTTAACAAAGAGCAGAGCGCCATCGACAATGTGTATCTGGAATATGGCAGTTCCCATCTTCTGTTGTCGGTGTTTGTGCTTCTGATTATATATTTTCAGGCATTTCATGTGAATCAGATGAACAGGGACCTTCTGATCAGTATGGCAGGTCTTTTGTTCTCGGTGTTCCTGGCTTTTGTGCCGGCGATGCCGGGCTGGTTTATCTGGGTGGTTCCCTTTTTCATGCTCTATCTTGCCGGACTTACGGAGAACAGGGCCAAGATGGTCATGGTCTATGCCGGCTTTAATGTGCTTTATCTGGTCTATTATCTGTTCTTTCATGTGACGCAGTTTACGGATCTGTCAATTCTTGGCAGGGGGATGGAGGGCATGAAGCAGACGGACGATACGGCCCGGAATATTGTCTTTACATTGATGGTAGGTATCTTCCTGATCCTGGTGGTCTCCATGTATCTGTACGGTGTGAACAGCAATTCTTTTTACCGCAGGCGCAGCCGTCCTTTTACGATCGGTATCGCCGGAGACAGCGGGGCGGGCAAGAGCAGGCTGCTTGTCATGCTGGGCGAACTGCTGTCGGAGGATCATATTTTGAACATTGAAGGCGACGGTGACCACAGGTGGGAGCGGGGCGACGCCAACTGGAAGGAAATGACGCATTTGAATCCGCGGGCCAATTATCTGTACAGGCAGGCCGAGGATCTGCGGGTGCTGCGTGGCAATAATGCGGTAAAGCGTGCGGACTACGACCATAACACGGGCACTTTTACAGCGAAAAGAAAGCTGATGCCGAGGCCTTATATTATCATGTGCGGGCTGCATTCTCTTTATCTGCCGCAGATGAGGCAGGTGCTGGATATGAAGATTTATCTGGACACGGACGAGTCGCTGCGCTGCTACTGGAAGCTGGGCAGGGACCAGGGAGACCGGGGCCATGACAGAGAAGCGGTGATGGCACAGATTGAGAAGCGCCGCGCGGATGCGGAGAAATATGTCTATCCGCAGAAGCAGTATGCTGATCTTGTGATACGGTATTTTGATGAAGGGCTTGCGCAGGACGGCAGCAGGAAGGCCGGTTCCCGGGAGGCGGAGCTGGGTGTGGAATTTTTGATGGATGTGCGGATCAATGCGGAACCGATTCTGGCGCTTTTGCAGGAGCAGGGTGTGCGCAGCAGGCTTTCCTATGACGACCTGCAGCATCAGAGTATCCTTTTTCGGGCTGGGGATCTTAAGGCGGATAAGAAGGTCTGGGAAAAAGTGGCACACGCGGCGATCGTGCAGATCGAGGATCTGGCCGGCAACCGGATCGTGTGGGAAGACGGGATCAATGGCGTGGTGCAGTTGATGCTGATGGCAGTGATCGGGGAGATTATGCAGTGGACATGAAACTGGCATTCTTCCCAGGCTGTGGCGGGGACTGGAAGAGAGAATGCCTTGGCGGGCATTCTTCTCAGGTTGAGGGGGACGGATGATAAAAGCGGTTATATTTGATCTGGATGATACTTTGTATGGTTATGAGGCGCTTGACAAAGAGGCGCGGATGCGTGTGCGGGCGCTTGTGTGCGGAGAGCTGGGAATCGCGGCGGAGGACTATGAGGAAGCATACGCCTATGGCAGAGGAGAGACGAAGCGGCAGCTGGGAGACGTGGCAGCGTCCCATAACAGGCTGCTGTACTGTCAGAAGACGCTGGAATATCTGGGGGTAAACCCGATGCCGCTGTCTCTGCGGATGTATGAGGCATACTGGGGGACGTTTCTGGAGAAGATGCAGTTGTTTGACGGGGCGCGGGAATTTATGGATCGTATGCGTGCGCATGGGATCACGATGATGATCTGCACGGATCTGACGGCGCATATCCAGCATCGGAAAATCGAGGCGCTGGGAATCGCCGGGGATATTAAGTATCTGGTGACCAGCGAGGAAGCCGGGAGGGAGAAACCGGCGCCGGAGATGTTCGCACTCTGCCTTAAGAAACTGGGCGTAAAGCCGGAAGAGGTGTGCTGTCTCGGCGACAGCTCAGTGAAAGATGTGGAAGGCGCGACAGCGGCCGGTATGCGGGCGGTGCGCTTTTATCCGGGCGAGGCGGCTGCGGAGCAGTACCGGGCTGTGGCGGAGATGATTCTTGCGGATTATGGTGAGGTATAAGGCAGAGAAAGTGAACAGGGATAAATTGATTGGAAAGATATGATATATGTATAAAAATGCAGAATAGAAAACAGTTTTTATGTTAGACTGACAGTGATGGGTTGAAAAAGAGGTAGTTAACATGAAAATGGTGGATTTTAACGGGTATAAGCAGAATCAGAAAATGTATGGCGGAACAGCCGGAAGAAAAATGGGGATATCCTGTGATGGAAAAGATTATATATTGAAATTTCCGGGTAATTTAAAAGAACAGGGTATGAAAAATATCAAGCTTAGTTATTCTAACAGCCCGGTATGTGAATATATTGGATCTCAGATTTATGGGTTATTAGGCTTTCCGGTACATGAAACTGTGTTGGGTGAAAGAAATGGGAAGATCGTTGTTGCCTGCGGAGATTTTTTAGAAGACGGGGAGAGGTTATATGAATTTGATAAGATTAAGGTAACCTTTGAGCCACATTTTCTGGATTCCAATGGAAACGAGACAAATGGGGTGGGTGTCGACCTGTATGAAATATTAATGACGATACAGGAACATCCGTTTTTAAAAGATATAGCGGGAATCGAAGAACATTTCTGGAATATGTTTATAGTAGATGCTTTATTGGGTAATCCGGACAGGAATAACAGCAACTGGGGCGTTATTTTAAGGGCGGATGGCAGTAAGCGTATTGCGCCTGTTTATGACAATGGTAACTGCCTAAATTGTAAATGGGATGAGGAAAAAATGCTGGAAGTTCTGTCAGATGCGGGAAAGCTGGAAACGGAAAGCTATAAGGGACGCAGATGTATTTTTGAACTGGAAGGGAAGAAGATAAATCCATATCATGTTATCGAAAGCATGGAATACCCGGAGTGCACTATGGCTGTGAAGAGGGTTGTTCCGATCATGGGTGAGATTATTTGCCAAATTGGTGATTTGATAGAGAGTATTCCTGTTTTATCAAAAGTACAGAAAAATTTTTATTACGCTGTGATGAAGTGCAGATATGATAATGTATTCCAACCGTTTTATGACAGGATGATCAGTAGTAAAGAAACATGTGAATCCAGAAAGATTCAGGAGAAATAAAGAAAAGGGGAAGCAGCATGTATAATGACAGCACAGTTGTTTTGCCGGCCAATCTTCCGGCCGGACTGCAGAGTGATTTTCAGGAACTGCAGGAATATTATGACGCGGCTGACTGGCTTCAGTTTGATCTTTTGTTTGAAGCAGTAGAGGCCAGCGTAAAAGCCTATTACCTTGCAGGAAAAATCAGCAGAGAAGAACTTGATCTTATTTTTAGAAAGTATGGGATTGCATGAAGTTTAACAGATTGCAGCAGGTTCGTTTTGCGGATATATTTTAAGGAGTGAAGCGGAAAGCGGATAGAGAACAGGAAGAAGATACAGTACGAGAAGGGGGATAACCAATAGCGTATGAAACTATCAATCGTTGTACCATGTTATAATGAAGAGCAGAATATACCGCTGATCCTGAACCGGTTCGGGGAGATCATCGAGCGGGAGGATATCGAGGTCATACTGGTGGATAATGGCTCTACGGATGACAGTGCATTGGTACTTGCGGAACTGTTGCCGAAGTATGCCTTCGCGAGGACGGTGCGGGTGGAAGTGAACCAGGGGTATGGTTACGGCATACTGCAGGGCCTGAGGCAGTGCAGGGGGGAGTATATCGGCTGGACCCATGCGGACATGCAGACGGATCCCGGGGATATTCTCAAGGCGCTGGAGATCATAGAGCGGGAACAGGGGCTTGTCTTTGTAAAGGGGAATCGAAAAGGGCGGCCGCTGTTTGATGTGTTCTTTACGGCGGGTATGAGTCTGTTTGAGACTTTTTATTTACATACGAAATTATATGATATTAATGCGCAGCCGAATATTTTCCCGCGGGTATTTTTTGATGAGTGGCAAAATCCGCCTTACGATTTCGCGCTGGATCTGTATGCTTTGTATATGGCGCGCAGAAAGAATCTGAAGGTGATCAGGTTCCCAGTGCTTTTCCCGGAGCGGATTTACGGGGAGTCCAAGTGGAACACGGGGCTTAAGGCCAAGTGGAAGTTCATTAAGCGGACGATGGAATTCAGTGTAAAGTTGAAAAAGGAGCTTAGAAATTTGTAGTCTGTACAAAGAAACCGTGTAAAGCGGATAGAACAAAAAGGAGATTGATATGGAATACATAGCGCACAGGGTGAATACGATAGAGGAACTGCGGAAACTGCCGACGGAATATGGCGTGGAGCTGGACCTGCGGGACGATTTAAACGGCAGGATCTATATTTCCCATAATCCTTTCGAGGCGGGAGAGGATTTTGAGGCGTACTGTAAGGAGTATCATCACGGTACGATGATCCTGAACATCAAGAGCGAGAGGATCGAGCATAAGGTATTGGAATATATGGAGCAGTACCATATTGAGAAATATTTCTTTTTGGATTCCTCTTTTCCAATGATCAAGCTGTTAACCGATATGGGGGTGAAGGAGATTGCGCTCCGGTTCAGCGAGCTGGAAGGCCTTGACACGATCCGCAACATGGCGGGGAAGGCCGAGTGGGTGTGGGTGGATTGCTTCACCAGGATTCCGCTGGATCAGGACAGCTATCGGGAATTGAAAGAACTGGGATATAAGCTTTGCTTCGTATCGCCTGAACTGGAAGCACAGGAGGAGAAGATCGACGAATATAAACAGTATCTTGCGAAGCAGGGCTTTGTCTTTGATGCTGTCTGCACCAAAAGTTACCATATCAAAGACTGGATGTAAACGAAACGCCAGCCGGCATGATACCGGCGGCTGCCGGCCGGGAATCCGGGCCGGATGCGGGGCATTGACAAAAAACTTATGAGGGAAATACTGGATTAAGAATGGCATTAAGACAGGGAGGGGAGTGTGATTCGAGGGATATGAAATGGATAAGGAAACCGGACACAGAGACGAGGAAAAAGTTTGGTATGGCCGCCGCAGTGGTGGCGACGCTGCTTGCGGGGCTGCTGGTGTTTTACAGGCACTGGCAGTTTGAACTGCCTTTTTATCCGAATGTGGATGAGCAGTTGTCTCTGGACTGTATTTATAATCTGCTGAACCAGCATCTCTACGCAGGAGATATCTATATACTGGACTTTTTCCGGTATCCGCATTTTACATTCTATTATGCGGTGTTGGGGGTACGGGTCCTGGGCAGGTTTATTTCCGGCGTGGATACGGTGGTGCTGATTCGCTATGTGGTATGCGGCACGGCGCTGCTGTCCAATGTATTTGTCTATTTTGTGATAAAAATGATGACCGGGTCAAGAAGGTGGGCTTATATCGGTCTTGTGCTGTCGGTCTTTTCATTGTATGGGTATGCGTACCTGTATTATACCGGGCCGGATACGATGATCTATGCGGTGGCCAATGTGATCCTTTTTCTGGGCTGTCTGATCTATAAAGATTCGCAGGCGGACAGGGTAGTGTACCTGTGGTATCCGCTGCTTGCGGTATGCATCGGACTTGCCACCGCGGCTAAGTATCACGGTATCTTGTTCGGCCTTTTCTGGCTGGCGTTACATATCAGTAAGAAGTACTGGAAAAGCTACCGCAATAATTTCCTCTTTTTCCTGAACTGTATCCTGATCGTGCTGGTGTTCTGTCTGTGTAATTACTCCATGTTCTTCTATTTCCGGACTTTTGTCGGGGATAATATGTATAATTTCAACCATTATGCATGGGGGCATCCGGGAATTGAACACAACCTGCCGATCCTTGGATATCTGGAGGCCTACGGGCTGACAAGCTATGGGGTACTGGGA
>VSOD01000174.1 GCA_009774655.1 Lachnospiraceae bacterium | reverse complement strand
GTATTGGTCCAGAAATATGAGGAAGAGGTGCTTGTAAGGTATTTCTGCCACACGAAAGACTTTCGGATTGATTTTCGCAATCCTAAAATAAAAAGTAGCGAGAAATTCCGGACAATCCATACTGCGAAGAAATCCATAGACTTTGAATGGTGCCGGTTTAAAAGCTCTGCTGAACTGCGATGGTGTTACTTCACGAACAGGAGTTATGGCTGTTGTACTCCCTCTGAAATAACTGTCCCCAGAAGAACTATTCTTTACAATACGGATCTGCTGGAAACAGTGTCGGGCACATGCATGAGGTATAGCGCCGTTGACATCTTTGTGGATAAAGTGATTCAGGCCAGCCGGATTTTTGATGAACCATGGTGCATAGACTGGTACTTTAATGCATATCGTGAGAAGCCGTATCTGGAGCAGCTGTTGAAAATAGGGTTTTACAGATTGACAAAAGAGGTTCTGGAGGATCATGATTGCCCCAAATTTAAGGACGGCAGGACGGTTTTGGAAACGCTGGGGATAAATAAGCTGCAGTTTAATATGCTTCGAAAACTTGCAGATCCGTCTGTACGGGATGTGGAAATATTACGATACGCTGGGAAAATCCGGCAGGAAGATTTTAATATCCTGCGCTATATCCATAATGACGGATATACCAGGATGTACCGGAAGTATCTTGACATGCGGCGGTACACTACTATCTATAAATTGGATAAGTATATCAGCAAACAGAAGATTAAACATATAGGAGACTATTTTGACTATATTGGGTGGATGGAAGAGATGGGGTATGATATGCGGAATGAATTTAACTTGTTTCCCAGAGATTTTAGGAAAGCCCATTATGATAAGTCAAAGGAGTATACCGGATTCAAGGATAAGCAGGCCAAAGAGGATGAAAAGCGGTTTAAAAAGTTATTAAAGCAGCTCCGCGAGAAAACGGCGGATGTGGATGCCATGAATCTGAGAGCTGAGGGGATGTTCATACGGCTGCCAAAAGAACTGGATGAATTGAAGAAGGAAGGAGAAACTCTGCACCATTGCGTAGGAACGTACCGGGATAAAGTGGCCAGAGGCGATACCATGATTTTCTTTATCCGTCTGGAAGCAGAACCGGATCGGCCATATTACACGCTGGAGTGGAAAGGTCGGGTGATTCAGTGCAGGGGGTTTAAAAATTGCGATATGACACCGGAGGTCAAGGCTTTTGTGAATATATTTCAGGAGAAAATGATGGAATATGAGGAGAAGCCAGTGAACCGGAGAAAGGCGGGATAAGATGGTGGACAAGGCAAGACATAAAATACGGAATCTGCTTATGAAACTGAATGATGAAGATAGGAATACTCTTTGCTGTCTCCTGATCAAAGCGGGATATGCAGCCAGGATTGGAAAGGAACGGCCCGGTGGCAAAGGTCAGACTATGTATTTTGTTGAATTTTGGGAGGAGGATGCAGATGCGTAGAAAAGCGTGGATGCCTAAGGGCATAGCAAGAAAGCCGGTAGCGAGAACAGAAACGTATCTGAAATACGGATTTGCTATCACGGAATGTGAGAAATATTTATGTCCAAGATGCGGAAGCATTCTGAACGCAGGACCAAATTATCAGCCCAGGTACTGCGATCAGTGCGGACAGAAAGTCAGTTTCAAAGAAACTGACTGGAAAGAAGAAATGGAACTGGGATTTGCGAGGAGGAAGAAGCATGAACAGATCAAAAATTGAATGGTGCGATCATACATGGAACCCAATCACCGGGTGTCGCAATAACTGTTGTTACTGCTATGCAAGGACTATGACAGCCAGGTTTTCTGGAGATATACGTTTGAACAAAATGGCAAAACAAGATTACTATATGGTATCGGCAGCTGATAATGGGCCGGACGTATATGTTTTAGACAAAGCAATGCTAAATGAAACGGGAAAACCTTTGGTGTATCCATTTGGATTTGAGCCTACTTTTCATAGATATCGCATGAATGTTCCGGACAAGTTGAAAATGGGTAATAACATCTTTGTGGGTGCAATGTCAGATATATTTGGCTCATGTGTACCTTCTGACTGGATAAAAGAAATATTGGATATTTGTGTGACTAATCATATACATAATTATTTGTTTCTTACAAAAAATCCAGCTCGTTATATGGAATATGGTGTGCCGGCAGGATTTGATAATATTTGGTATGGAACGACAGTGACAAAGGGGGAGGAATTGGTTCGCTGTACTTTTCTTCCAGAAGGATGCAAAACTTTTGTAAGTTTAGAACCTCTATTAGGTGATCTGTCATTAATGGATAACTATGGCATGTTACAGCGTGTAAATTGGATTATCATCGGAGCGGAGACGGGTAGACGGAAAGATAAAGTCGTCCCAGAACAGGACTGGATCAGGCGGATTGTCATAATAGCAGATGCAAATAATATCCCAGTATTTATGAAAAACAGCTTGATTCCTATTATTGGTAAAGAGGGCATGCGTAGAGATTTTCCGGAACAACTAAAGAGATCGGCGTTAAGTCCAAAAGTGGAGAAAAAAATATACGATATTTGTGCTGAGTGCAAGGTGAAGTTGAAAAAGAGCGAAATGATTACGTTACTGGCAAGGTCAATGCGTGGAGAGCAGCCGAAACAATTTGGATTTATGTGTATGGAATGTTTTGGAAAATTCTGTGGGCGATTGGAGTTGGATGTACCACAATTTGCAAAATTTGATGACAGCATTACGAGTGAGTTGGGCAGTAAAATGCAGAAGGAGGGAAGTAGGTATGAAAGTAGGGGATAATGTTGCATGGGAAAGCCAATCTGGTGGAAGTTGGACGAAGAAGAAAGGAACTATCGTTGCAATAGTACAGGCTGGAAATAGTGCGCAGAAGCTGGTTCCTATGACAGCAAGGAAAAGTCATATTAAATTTGATGCTGACATAAGCAGAACAGATCGGATTCTTGTTGCAGTTCCAGCGGGAAAGAATCAACAGATTATGCATTATTATTGTCCGACAAAGAGAACGATTGAATTGCAAGAAATCGAACTTAAACGGAGGTAGAGGAGGGATTCATAGAAGTGAAAATAAATGATGCAGAAGTATTAAACTATATACCATGTCCTTTTGTAAGAAATGGAGAATGTGAGATACCACCTTGCAATAGCTGTTTTATTGAGAACTGTAGCTTACAGCGGGAAGAAAAGGAGTGGCAGATATGAGCGGTGAAAATATCAAAAACGAATACATGTTCAGCAGCAAGTTCAGACAGTATGTTGATAAATACTGCGTACAGCATAAGATCACTGTCGATGAAGCGCTGAAACATGAGATTGTACGCCAAGTGTGCTTACAGTATACGGAAGTTTAGAAGATAACGGAAAGGAGGAAGAAGTGGGACGCAGGAACAAAAGTACCAAATTGGAAGCGTTTAATAATGCGGTAGTACGTGATGGAATCACATATGCGGAGGCGCAAAAGTTGGAGACATACGCAGATATGAAGAGGATCAGGGCTCCACGGACAAAGCAAAGCGACGGTCGGCCAGTTTATATGACGGTGGCGGAGAGGATTCGCTTGAGGAGATTGAATTTTAGCGGGGGTGAACATGAGTAAGGAAATAATTAATGAGGACGGAATTATTTTATGCCCAGAGTGTGGGAGCAGACGTGTTACAGAAATATTACAGACATCGTTATCGAAAATGTGTGACGCTAATACGAGAAAGATAATCAATCCTTATACAGGGAAAAGATATATGAGCAATAGGGATAAGGCTATGGCGTATGATGCGGCGGCAGGAGACGGTATAGGGTGTTGGAGTTATGAGTGCCGCCGGTGTGGGTGGAAGAGCGAACTACTTGTGGAGTGATTAAACTTTAGCGGAGGTAGAGTATGAAGGATGAATTATTAAAAATTGCACAGGAGAGTCTTTCTTCTGATGAGGTAAATCAGATTGTAAAGGAGAAATTTCATAAGGCATTAGAAGATGCCATTGAAGACGCTTTCAGATGGGGCGCCGCCAAAAAGGCGATTGAGGAAAAGGTGAAAGAGATCATGGTTCCTTACATTGGAAATTATGATTTCACTAAATATCTACCTAAATTAGATTCGGTGCTTACGGAATTAGTAAATTCTGATACTTGTATAGGAAATAGACAGATTTTAGAGAATTTTAGAAACCTTATGATGGAGCCAGAACAAAAGGAAATTAAAGTCACAGATTTATTTAAGGCATGGATAAATCAGTGTAATAAGGAAATTGATACTGACGATTTGGAGATTTGCTATGATGACAGAGTTTCTTATTCTTGTGTTGAGTGTGAAATGCAGGTTGAAGAATTGGACAAACCATCATGGAGCAGTTGCCAGAGGGCAGTAATCACTTTTGAGAATGAGCATGATGAGAAGTTGAATATTGAGATTCCCATATTTAAATGGGTTTGGGACAGTGGGAAAGAAGAACCATATACGCTTTCCATTTCAAATGATGTGAGAATCTCATCATTGCGTAGGCTAAATGAGTTTCAAATATTACTTTTACGTTTAGAGAGAGCTGGAACATCAATAGTTATAGATAAGGATTGTTACTATGATAAAATTTGCCCAGAAGCTGAACCGGAGGCCAGCTTTAGTTAGCTAAACTGAACTTTAGGGCAGCAGGACGGGAAGGAGAGGAGGATAAAAAGATCTATGCACATAGTGAGAAAAAAGACTCTGCCGGAATATTTTCGTGCTGTCAGGGCGCGAGAAAAGAATTTCGAAATCAGAAAGGATGAAGATGATATCCAAGTTGGAACGCTTCTGATCTTGGAAGAGTGGGACGGGGATTATACGGGAGAAGTTCTGCGGAGATATGTAAAGTACGTTTTAAGGGATGTTCCAAGATATGGCTTGATGCCAGGATATTGCATTATTGGCTGGTGATTTAAACTATAGGAAGGAGAGAACAGGATGGCATATGCAGAGAAAACTTCTGTTTCGGTTGCGCGAACTAAGGCAGATATCGAAGAAATAGTACAGAAATATGGAGCGGATCAGTTTGTTTCAGGATATAAAGCAGATACTGCAGTCATCGGTTTTTCGATGGCCGGCAGACAGATAAAATTTATTCTGCCATTGCCGGACAAGCAGGATCGTGAATACTGGTATACGCCGGGACGTGGACAGAAACGGACAGAGGCGGCTGCGTTTTCCGCATGGGAACAAGCCTGCAGGAGCAGGTGGAGGGCATTATACCTGATTGTCAAGGCAAAGTTGGAGGCGGTAGCAGCTGGGATCAGCACAGTAGAAAGAGAGTTTTTCTATGATATTGTTCTTCCAGATGGCAGGACGGCCGGAGAGTGGATGGCACCGCAGATAGAAATAGCCTACGAGACTGGACAGATGCCTCCAATGCTCCCAATGCTTAATTAAACTTTAGAAGAGGTGATATTTTGAAAACAATAATATCTGTAGCAATCGGTATTTATATCGTAAAAAAGCACAATGCTGGCGTAATTGAGATGGCGTTTGTTATGATTGCCTCTTATATATTTTTAGACATAATTGGGGTGATTTATTTTTAACTTTAGCGGAGGTAGAGTGTGAGAAAATTAAAGCTGATCAAAGTAGTTTCGCCGGAATTGGTTGCATATTTCGCGCATGGAGAAGAAAAAATTCCGGATTATTGCTGTCCTATTTGTGGTTTCGGCGTAGCAGATGATTATGTGTGCTGCCCTCATTGTGCGGCGGAACTGGACTGGAAACATGAAGATAAAAAATCAAAAGAGTTTCGCAAATTGATTGATAGTTTATAGATTAAATTTGGGCGGAGGTGGAAAATAGGGAACATGAACATAGAGTGGAAAGAAGTAGAGCCTCAACAAAAAGACTGGGGACGACAGATTGACATCATGTTCTGCGAGATATGCATAATAGGAAGTATTGTATATTTTGGCGAAGAACTTGGTTGGGGTTGCGTTATAGATGGAGCGGTAGATGTTCTTCTGGCCGGAACGGAGGAAGAAGCTAAAAAAGAGATGGTGGAAGTTATCATAAGTAATTGTGACGATGCGATTGCGCATTATACGGCAATCAAGGAAAGTATTGACCAATTAAACTTTAGAGGAGGTACGGAATTTGAAAGCAATAAATGAAGTAGATATCAAGAATGGCGAAGAAGTAGATGCAAGATATCCGATCACACTGCTGTGGGCGAATGAACATGGAGAGCATTTAGTCGTTCAGGCGGCATTTCCTGTTGATTTGAAAAATTATCTGAGGGATAAAACAGTGACGGAGATAGGAGCATTATTCTTTCTTGGAAAGAGAGTGCCGTGTGAGGATATGAGGCATTTGGAAATGTTTTGTAATGATTGATTTGAACTTTAAACCGGTTAATATTCAGATGAGTTTAGGAGATTTTGTATGAAAATATGTCAGAAATGTGGAAGAAAATTTGAGCGGCTTTTGGCCGTATCAAGAGTTGATAATAAGACTATGATTTGTGATGGTTGCGGGACTATGGAGGCATTGGAAAGTGTTCCACACAGAGTTCTGACACCGCAGGAGCGAACACGGATTGCGGTAGCAGCAACAGGAAATAAGTGGGCCATGGAGAATTTCAATGCAACTCACAACTGATGGTGAGGAGTGGCATTGATCGACAGATGGATATATTTGATTTCATAGAGAAACCGCCAGAAAGTGAGCAGAAACCGCCCCAAACGCAGTTCGAGCAGCTGTTTAAAAGGATAAGGTATCCAGTAATTGAATGTGTCAACTGTCTTTGCCAGTATTGCGCGAATAATGTTGAGGGAGATAAAGTCAAGTCAGGGGAAATGCAGGAACCATGTTATAACTGCGACGAATGCCGGGTATATTATGGAGATTATCGGAAGCAGAATCAGCGTAAAGAGGACTGTGCAGAATTTGTTATGTCTGATTATGGGGCCAGAAGGAACAGGAAAAGAATAAAATTGATAAAAGGTTAGGAGGTTTTATGACAGCGGCAGAAAAGAAGGCATACAAAGCGAAGCAGATCCGCTATAAGAAGCCGATAGCAAGGGGGCTGAACATCGATACGATACAGTCGGAATTATATGATATGGTTTCAGCCTGCGAAGAGATCCATTGGTATGACAATGACGAAGAATCTCTTGTTAATGCGCTTGACGGCGACGAGGACGAGGCCTATGAGTTCAAAATGGCATTTTCAGATTTGGATGCAGAGCTTGAGCAGTTCCAAGAAGATTTAAACAGTGAGTATATATCGGATTATTTCGATGTATTCTTTCCGGCGGTGGGTGCAAGGTATCTCGGGGGATATTTGGGCTTTGACCAGTATGAGGGAGATTATTACGGTCTGGAGCCATATGAGTATTCTTGGGCAGAAAATGAAGCGGCGAAGAAAATTATGTCGCTGACAAAAAAGGAAATTTTGGAAACGGTCGGTCAATGCTTGAAAATAGCCTATCAGTACATGGCGATCCGGTACCGCTATGACTGCCTGGATGCCGCAATAGAAATCCTGCGTGGGGAAAACATGGAGCGGATTAAGATAATTAAGGGAATAGAGGAACAGTATCTGATTGCTGAAAAAAGTTCGGAAGGCTTTAAATGGAAACATAACAAAGAAATTTATAAACTGGATGATATGATTCAGCAAGTTCCGCAGGAATACTGGATTCAGTAGGAGGCAGTATGATGGATAAAAAAGAACGGTTGTGGTTCCTGTTCAATTTTCTCCACGAGGTCGAAAAGGAAATGTCCCGGGAGGAAGAAAAACAGGTGATGATTGAAAAGGCTATCAATCTCCGTCTGATGTGTGACTATGTTGTCAGCTGTTCATATTATGATGTGGTGCTGATCATCTGCATGCTGCATGATTATATAAATATGTTGGATGAAATAAAGGCTGATGATGTCTTTTACCAAGCATATTATCGGGGCGTGTTCACGAAGATGGCCGATCGGCTGGCAGAACAGATTGAATATGACTACGAAAAGCAGCTGGAGAAGTGTAAAAAGAAAATGGAAGCGAAAGAGAGAAAAGATGATGTTGGAGAGGATGCGATGGCTTTAGCTGTGAAATATAGTGGCAGGGGGAAAGAGGCCAAGAAAGAAGGAGGTGAGACAGGTGCTAAAAGTAACATCAACAGAAATAAAGAAAGCGCTGGCTAAATACCATCCGAAGGATTATTTCCTTACAGAGTGCAAAACCTGCTCTACATACTTTCCGGATCCACAAGGAATGCTCAAATTTGATGGGATGGCAATGACCAGGAGCTATACGGCGCTGTGTATAACCGGATATGCATTATAAAATTGTTGAGGCGCCGACCAGAATCCACATGAGGATGTCGGTAAGGATGCTGATTCCGATTATTGATCAGAAATTGCGAAGGGTAGAAAAGGAGGGATAAATGTGGAAGTAAGGATATGGCCAAGGGGGTCAGAAGAAAAAGGCGGATATGCCATGATG
>VSOD01000173.1 GCA_009774655.1 Lachnospiraceae bacterium | reverse complement strand
GGGCAGACCATATTGATCTGGTTCTTCCCGTCAACCGCCGCATATCCTTTCGCTCCCAATCCTTCTACAATGCCGCGTATCTCTTCCAGGCTGCCCGGTATCGTTTCTGCCCGGCCGCAGATCTCCTCATAAACCGCTTCTATGATCTTCGTATCATCTATCGCTGTACTATCCCCCTCCTTTTCCGCAGAAGAATCCGCCCTGTTATCTTCTAATGTTATCCCGGGATCAATTCTTCCCGAAAGGTTGTCTCTGCATCCGGTTATCAGAAACACCATGATACCGAGCAGAACCGTCCTGCAAATCTTCCTGCGGTCTGCGATCAGGCTCCCTCTCCCCGTCCATGATCTGTCTGCCTTTTTCTTCCATGCGCTCATACTTTATCTGCCTTTCTTATCTTAATCTTGTCCTGTCCTTTTCTCTCCTTTTTCTCACATGATGATCCTTTAAATTTTTTAAACTCTTTTATGTCTCATTAACATTACCATCCTTACTGTTCTTATTAATCTTACCAATGTAAGATTTCATATAAAATATTACATTGGTAAGATTTAAAAGTCAAGCAGACTTTTCTTTCAGCGCACATAAAAAAAGCCATAGGAACTCCTTTCAGAACCAGAAGGTTCTCTAAAGATTATAGGGAGAGACGGCATTGACTGAACGCCTGGGCCATAAACGAGATTGTTTATACAAAGATAAGATTAAATCCTGCTGGATCAGATCAACAACAACGCGGAACCCCGTATGTACGAACTGGAATCCCGGGTCATTGCCAGAGAATCTACGATCCGCTTTGTCTCCGCGCCGCAGTAGCACGCTACGCGGTTTTCCGCTGCTGCCCGCATGATTTTACTGCCGGATCAGAAAGGTGCATGGACTTCAGACATCTTCTTCAGAGGTAAATGATTCGGCATCCATATACTCCACAAATATATTTTGGATATCCAGTCCCAGTTCTTCTGCTGCAAGCGTCCTTATTCCACTCTGCATTTCGGAACCGGGATCTTGTTCCTGACATATAATCAAGATATGGGCATCCGTGATTTCGCCATCCATATCACTTAAAAGCACATATGCTTCTGCAATGTTCTTTTTATCATAATCACGCAAAGCCTCCCTCAGTTCAATCCCCTTAATACGCTTTTGCGCCTCTGGCTGAGGGAAATTGTCTGCATACCCATTACCGCCGGTGCCATCCTCTATCCCTCGCATTGCACTGACCCCCAGAACGGCACAGACCATCGTGACCAGAATAACGCCCGCTGCAGTAACTGTTCTCCTGGAATACTTTCTGTGTTTCATAATCGCACCCAACCTTTCTTTCAGATTCTTTTTGTCTTCAAACATCGCAATGGAAAGAGGCGTTTTCCTGATCGAATCGGCGGCAACTTCTATTAAAGTGTCGCCGTACTGCTGCATTTCACTGACAGTAAACCCCTTTATGACCGCTTCATCACAGGCCAGTTCACATGCTTTATTCATCTCTCTGCGCACAAAATAAACAAGTGGATTAAACCAGTGCACCGCTCCCGCAAAAATCAACAGCCACTTAACGAAAATATCCTGCCTCTTCCTGTGTGTCATCTCATGCAGAAGAATATGCCGCAGCTTCACATCCCCGTATGCTTTGTCCGGTAAAATAACCGCAGGACGGAAGAAACCGATCAAAACCGGCGTTTCCACCATGGTGTTCCTATAGAGCCGCAGCCCTTTGTCTCCTTCTGACAGATTCTGCAGCAGCTCTACTTCCTGCCGGTCTGCCCTTATGTTGTGCCTGGCAAGCCTTCTGACATAAATCAAATAGCATATAAGATGAAAACCAAGAACCATCAACATGCCTGTCTGCCAAATGGCAAATAACATAACCGCGACGCTGGGAAAACAGGTGATTTGCCGGATGCTCTGCCCGCTCTCATTCTGTGCTGTAAGTACAGGATTCACAGACACTGCGGAAGCCGTGTCCGCAATCCACCGTGCAAGATCACCGGTCGACCACACTGCCGTTTCCGAACGGCCCGATACGGGAATCACCATAATTCTTGATACCGGCACAAGCAGAGCCGTCACGACCGGGAACCACATATAATACTGGAATGTCTCCGGCAGCTTCTCTTTTATGACCGGTTTTAAGATAAACAATAACCCTGACAGGATACTGCCGGTAAAGGTCATCGAGAGAATGAGCCTGACCATCTCTGCAGAATACGCTTCAACCACCATCATTTGTTCTCGTCCCCCATTCGGAAATACATCTTGAGTTCATCAATGTCCTCTTCTGTCAGTTCCCCGCTCCGGCAGAGAGCCGCAACAAAATTCTTCACACTGCCGTCATAAAGTTTGTCGATCAAACTTCTTTTCCTGTGCATACTGTACTCTTCTTTTGTTATATTCGGTGTATAATAATGGACCTCTTTCTCCTGAATCGAAACAACGCCCTTTTTCAGCAGTCTTCTTAAAAGTGTTGCGATGGTAGACTTCTCCCATCCCATTTTGCCGCTCAGTTCTGTACGAATATCGCTGAACGATACAGCCTGTTCCTCCCGCCAGAGTATTCTCATGACCTCCAGTTCGGCGTCAGAGATTTTGAAACGTTCCGTACTCATCAGTATCTTCCCTCTTTTCCTTCTCCATTCTGTCAACAGGAATAAAATGGGTATTCTGCATTTGCAGGGCGTTTTTTCCTTTCAGGTATCCCATAAATGACGATACACTGATCTGGTGCAGAAATTTCGATAGATTCTGATAGAAATATGCGTATGAACATGGTATTCTGTTAGAGGTACGGATTGAAATGGAAAAATATCAAATCGCTTGTGTACCGATCCCAACAAACGAAAGCCAATGGGACGAAAATACTAAAAGATGGCGCTCTGTTATTTTCCTAAAGCACGCCGCACAGGCCGCTGGATTAGGCACGATAGGGAGACATTCTCTGCTTATTACCCCAGAGTTTGGAAGTATGGTTTGGCTGGGTGCAATATTGTGCGAACAGGAATTAGACTGTGACGAGCTAAAAGATAATATTTGTAATAACTGTAACGCCTGCGTAAACATATGTCCAGTAAATGCATTAGAGCATTCAGAATTGGCGCAGCAGGCGTGTTGGGATTATGCATTTGGTGATGATCAAACAATACGCAGCTGAGTAATAAGCTGTCATAAATGCAGAGATATTTGTCCTTATAATTTAGGGACCGAAAATTCGTTTATAAAGAAGCAGACCAATTCTGGTTCGTTTGATCAATAACCGTGGAAAACCGTTGCAAATTTATAATTTCTTTTTCTCAAGACTTCTTAAAAAAGTTTTCTTAAGCTCCTGCGGCTTATAAAAGAACATTCCTTCCGACCGGCTAAGTCTCCTCTCGTCTTTTTTGATTCTTAACAGCTCCATGGTGCAGATAAAGTCTGCCGCCTGCAGCAGCCTGTACTTCTGCGGCTGGGCTTTCCTGAATTCAACATTTGAGAACCAGATAGAAAAAACAGCATTTAAAATGGCACTGAGTTCACTCTGCCCATTATCATAATAAACGGTGATCTGTTCAAAACCGGCAAAGAAATTCTGATATTTACTCATTGCCGTACTGATTGCCCGCGCCAGCCTGCCTGACAGGGAAACCTTGTCTACAGCCTCTTTTCTGTCCACCACAACTGTCAGATATGAAATCGGGCAGGCATTGACAAAATTCAGCATCTTATACAATAATTTCCTTCTCTCGTCTATAGAATACCCTGCAAAGATTTCTTCCCTGCGTATCACTGGTCCGGTATGTATATACTCCACATCAAAGCCGGCAGCCCTCACGCTCTCTTCCAGTTTTAAGACCTGCTTATCTATATTTTTATTCTGGTCATGGAAAACAAACGTTACCAGATAGTAGGCAGGGCGTTCCTTTATCTCCCCGAAATCTCCTGATTCATCAATAAAAATACTCAGTTTCCCCATTTGTTTTTCCCCTGTATAATTAGAAATGGCGGGAAATTCTTCCCGCCTACGGTGGTCCAAAGAGCTTCCGCCCAGACCAAAACTGTGTAATGCATCACAGTCTTATTCTATTCACATCATACCAGATTTATACTGGCAACGCAAGTTATAAAGACGGATTTAGACCAAATCTAATTTCTTTACAAAAATCTCCGTGACCAGTCACTCCACATGAATCTCTCTGGCGATAATGGCCTTATCGGCAACACTGCTGTTCATGCCTTCCTGCTCCATCTGTATCCAGTCGTCAAAATTGTCAAAAATGAAGATATGCAGCGTTTCTATCTCTTTTCCCTGTACGGCAAATGTGGCTGCTCCCGCTATTTCCATCCCTGGATAGAGCATTTCTCCATCCTGATCAAAACAAATCGTCTGACA
Source organism: Lachnospiraceae bacterium (assembly GCA_009774655.1). Taxonomy (GTDB): domain Bacteria; phylum Bacillota; class Clostridia; order Lachnospirales; family Lachnospiraceae; genus UBA3282. Next base: position 4,084 of record VSOD01000173.1, on the reverse strand, counting down.
GGGTTCATAAGACCATCCAAGAAGTTCAAACATTTCCGCATCCGTCATATCGGGATCCTTTGAAAGCAGTTTTTCCCTCCTGTCATCCGTCAGTTCTCTCTGCTCTCCCGGTGTTGTCGCATGGACGATTACCTGATACGGAGATACCACGACATCTTCAAGTGTAATATTCCCCTTTTTTTCACCCACTTCAATTATCTTTACATCTGACTCGTTTACCTCAAACGGGACGATGATATTCCAGCTGCCATCCGTCCAGTGGGATGCCGATATGTCCTCCGCGTCAAGCATCCTGTCATCATCATGGCCAAGACCGCTTACCTCCAGGTTAAGTTCACCGCTGCCAGCATGTTTCTTTGCAAGATCTATCTTCAACATGCCTGCAAAGGTATGGCTGTCGATCACATCTCCCTCAAACCTGTTTTCCAGCCAGACGGGCGTGCTTCCATCCACACTCCACGTTCCGTCTATATAAAATCCTGCGGCTGTCCGCTCATCTGCAGCATTCATCCCGGTATAATGTCTGGGAATGTGCGTAAAATCTGCATCTTCCGATTCAATATTTACCGTAAGGAAAACGGAATATCCATCACAGTAGATTTCTGATGCAGTCAGTGTGATTCCTTGATCAGACACGGTAAAGTCCGCTGTATCCAAACTGCCCGCATGATCCTCATTTGTCAGGACCGTTCCCTTTTCCGAATAATCTCCGGAATAGGTGACGTCATCCTCAATCTTTTCAAAAATTTTTCCGATCAGCGGAATTTTTGCTGCAAACGCCGGGTTAAAATATCCCAATCCACCAATCCCGATAACGGCAGCCGTCACTGCCGCAGCCAAAACATTCCCTGTTTTACCAGATTTCTTCACTTTACCCTTCCTCCTTCTATGTATCTGTATATCTTTGTCACTTATTTCAGGAGCAAGGGCCTGCTTTAAGATTTGATCCAATCTTTCATCTGTCATATCCTATTGCCTCCAATTTTTCCTTTAACTGCTGCTTCGCTCTCCGTATCCGGCTCTTGACAGTTCCTTCCGGCAGTCCGAGAATTTCAGACACCTCTTTGATCTGCATACCCGCCGAGTAATACAAATAGATTGGTATTCTGTACTTCTCAGGCAGAGAGGCAACTAATCTCTGTATCATGTCCACCTCATTTTTCTGCAACACAATGTATTCTGGTGAAACTTCATTGCCATGGTCCGAAACTTCATATCCCTCATCGGCCATCTCATCCATACTGTTCATCGGAACCAGCCTCATCCGGTTTGCATATTTTTTCTTTTTGTTTTTCCAAAGATAAATAGAAGTGGATAAAGCATAACTCTTTGTATTCTGCGCAGAGTCCAGTCTTTTCTTTTTCTCCAGCAGTTTGAGCATCGTGTCCTGATACAGTTCGTCCCCGTCTTCCGCATCCCCGGCTGTCATCCGGCAAAAACGCAGAATATCCTTTCCAAACTTCAAGACAAACCGCTCAAATTCATCATGATTCATAGCAGCCATCCTCCTCCTTCTTCTTCCAGGTCGACCTGCAAAGAATTGCCCTTGCATGTAGATATTGTCATGACACGGGAAAAAGGTTTCAACTTCTCAGAGAATTTTATCATTTTAAGAAGAAAACGCAAATATTCAGCGTTTACAGCCACTATAAAAGGCACCAACGAATATTTCCGCTAATGCCTTCTAACTGGTTATAAACTATTTGGTTTATCTAAAAATTTCGTTGTACATTAAGTACCTTCATTAATGCTTCTTGCAACACTTTTGATACATTGATTCCAGCATGTTCAGCTTCATAATTGAGCCAACCAGGGATTGTGACATTTTTTCTTACCGTTTTTGTGTCAATTTTCCTTCTATATTCTCCTGAATCAATATCCACAAATGATATAACTGTGGCACCCTCTTCTGCAAAAATCCCATTATTTACATCTAAATCATTTATTTCAGATGGTAAGGGAATTTCTGTTCCATCATCTTCCATAGATACACATTTTAATTCAATTGCATCTCTGGCCATTTCCATAGCATCTGACATGTCCGTTCCCTCTGTTAAAATTTCCAGATCAGGAACTTCCACTAGTACAACTGTATCTGTTTTTGTAAAAAATACAGGATACACATTCTTCATCTTATATTCTCCGTATTGTATATATATTCATAATAGATAAATTGTAATTAGATTATCTATTAGTATATCAAAGTCTTCTTCTTTTTATAATTGCTTTTGCAAGCCTTTCATCAATTTCTTTATGCCTTGGAACTTCCTCCTTCTCTTTACCTCTAACATAGATATCATGATTGCTTCCGTGCCTTTCAAAGATAAAGCCTGCCTCTTCAAGCTTTTTCACTATATCCCTTTGCTTCATCAACTTACCTCCGCAAAATTAACAGTTCCATTTATTAAAGATTCCTCCTTTCTTTTCTTTATTATACACACTTAATACGTATAAGTCAATAATTTTATACTTACTTAATGCGCATAAATCAATTCTTTTATTGTGTTATTAAAACAAACACTCTATAACATCAATTCCAGCCATTTTCAGTCCATTATATATTGTTTCCTGTTCCTCTTCGTTTCTTATCTGATTTTCCGAAAAATATCCGTATTTAAGATAAATATCTTACTTTTCATGTTACGAAAAACATATAATTTTCTATCTTTTTCAATGCAGCTATCTACATCAAAATTACTCCTTCCCCATGCACCTGACTTTCTAAGTTAATCAAAATATTTCATCTGCTTATTAATTAGCCACTCCCGTTACAACTTTAGTATAGCACTTCAAATGTTCATATTCATCTACTTGATACAGTTCGTTTAAACGGCTATACTATATACAGTACGCAATAGGGAGCAAAAATGTTTGAATATATGACAGCGCAGGAAGCCGCAGAAAAATGGAACGTATCGCTTAGGTGGGTGCAGCGGTTATGCAAAGAAAAAGCTAAGCATAGAGGGAGGTAACATCTATGAATAAAATATATTGGGACAGAGATAAAATCTCAATCATAACAGACCAAATTGAATCTGTCCCACATAAGCATTGGACAATGCAGTTATTTTTAAGCATAGAAAAAAATTTGGAGATAGGTGTAGAAGATCATAAAATTTCATGTAGATGTATTGTTATAAACCGCGACATATTACATAGTTTTTCAACAGGCAACAACCTGTATTTTACCATGATAATTGAGCCTATTTCAAGTTTAGCCATTCAATTGGAGGAACGAATGGGAGGAATGAAGTATTATATTTTTAATAATCAAGATATTGAATACATCCAAAAGTTATTATTTTGCCTTATTGACAGTGATGGACTGAGAGAATATAGAGAGTTTATGATACAACTATATAAGTTCTTAGGGGTAAAGGAGCAGGCTAGAATATATGATGACAGGGTTAAGGAGCAGGCTGAAATATATGATGACAGGGTTAAGGATTTGTTATACGAAATAGAACGGTGCAATTGGGATACATATTCGATTGCTTCTTTTGCTGATAAAGTGGCGTTGTCACCAAGCCGACTGTCGCACTTATTTAAGGAACAGGTCGGAATGCCCTTAAAAAGCTATATTCAGTTTCATCAAATGCAAAGAGCCTTTTTAGCATTATTGAATGGTAAAAGTATTACGGAATCGGCAATGACAGCTGGTTTTGATACACCATCACATTTTGCAACGGTTACAAAAAAGATGATGGGAATGTCTGCGAGTATTTCTGTGAAGAATAGCGTTTTTTTGAAAGTTACAGAAGAAGTGAACTGATATAATTAAACCAAACAAGTGGTTTCATTATAGATATGCAATTTCTTGAAAAATCGGAATTTCATAAGGAGAGGATCATGGTTAAAGAAATAAAATGGACAAAATATTTATGGCTGAGTTTACTTTCATTTGGAGCATTTATGCTTGAATTACTGTCAATATTTACAATCGAAGTTACATTTCTGCATGTAGACATACAGAATTATACAATGCAGCAAAGAAGTATTCATTGTATCATAATGGTTTTTATGTGGGCGTTTTTCATTGGTGTTCTCCTGCTTTTTTCAAGGAAGCATTATCATTTTCCAGAAA
>VSOD01000172.1 GCA_009774655.1 Lachnospiraceae bacterium | reverse complement strand
CCTCCATGAAATTGTCCGTGGCCTCATATACTTCCGGCGCTTTCCCGGCAATCGTTCCTGTCTGGCGGATGCGAACCTCTCCGGTATGATACTTGGTTTGAAGCTGCGGACGAAGCCGGAAGAAATCTACCGGGCGCTTCTGGAGGCGACGGCTTTCGGTATGCGGGCCATCTTCGAAGAATTTGCAAAAGGAGGCGTCACGGCGAAGGAGCTTTATGCCTGCGGCGGTATCGTGGGTAAGAATCCTTTTATGATGCAGATTTATGCGGATGTGCTGGGCAAGACGATCCTTACCGGTTCTACGAACCAGGGTTCGGCTTTCGGCGCGGCTGTCTATGCGGCGGTGGCAGCAGGCATTCAGGCAGGCGGTCATGGGACGGTCAATGCGGCGGCGCGCACGATGGGCAGGATCGGGGAGATAAAATTTGAACCGATTCCGGAACATGTGGAGACATATAACAGGCTTTATAAGGAGTATAAGATCTTACATGATTATTTCGGTGCAGGAGGCAATGAAGTGATGCACCGGCTTTAAAATAGAATAAAGGTTAAGGGGTTTTTTGAAGGAGATTGAAATGATGAGACAGAAAAAGAAGGTTGCTTACAGAATAACATCATGTATCATGGCACTTCAGATTGTTATATTCGCAGTGTTGTATATTTTCATGAGTAAAACGATCACCGGCAATATCCGCAGCAATACGATCGACAGTATGAAGACGATCGTAGACGACAGGTCGCAGATCATAGAAAGTTATGTGCGGGAGGCGGAGAGTCATTTGACCGCATACAGCAGGGCAGGCGAGATTACAGATCTTCTTTTACATCCGACGGATTCGTCGGCAGCTGCCGCAGCGCAGAAATACACCGAGAAGTTCAGCGGTGATATTGACCGGCTGGAAGGCATCTATGCCAGTGAGTGGAATACGCATGTGCTTGCTCATACGAACAAAGATGTGGTCGGTATCACGACAAGAGAGGGCGATCCCTTAAAGCAGCTGCAGGACGCCATGCTGGAGGCGGACGGGGTCTATAACGCCGGGTTTATCTTTTCACCGGCAAGCGGAAAACAGATTGTATCCATGTATCGTGCCTGTCTGGATGAAACAGGCAACCCCATCGGTCTGGTGGGTGCGGGAATCTTTATTTCCGGACTGCGGGAAGAGCTGAACAATCTGCCGACAGCCGGACTTGACAATGCGCGTTACTATCTGATCAATACGGAGACCGGGGAATATATTTTCCATGAGGATGATGCAAAGCTCGGTACAAAGGCGGACGAGGAGTATGTCCTCGATATCATCAGTCAGGTAAAACAGGGCAGCAGTCAGACAACGGAATATGTGGAATATACGAATGCCGGGGAAGACAGCATTGCGGCGTATCATTATTTTGCAGACAGAGACTGGATTTTTCTGTTGACGGACAGCGCGGATGAGATTTTTGCCACCGCCAATGTGGCAAGATTCGAGCTTTTGACGCTTTGCATCGGCGGGCTTGCTTTTCTGATGATATTGTCTTACCTTGTAATTTCGCGCTTTATGAAGCCGTTGTCGCCGATCACAAGTTCGCTGCTCCAGATTGCAAACTGTGATATCAGAGACAGGGGAGAAGTGCACAAGTATGCGGACAGAAACGATGACCTGGGCGAGATGGCTACGGCTTCCGATAAGGTGATCAAGTCGCTGAATCATATTTTGGGTACGCTTCGGGTGTGCTGTACGAAGCTGAATGAGAAAGCGATCTCCCTGCGGGGAACGTCCTCGGAACTGGTGGAGTGCGTGACCAACAATATGTGTACGACACAGCAGCTTTCCGCCAGCCTCGATCATGTTAATAATGCGATCGAGAGTATCAACGGCGAGATCATCAATATGCGCAGCAGTATCGGCGATGTGGCGGACAGCCTGCACAGCAGTTCCAAATTCAGCGACGATATCATGGAAGATGCGAAGCAGATGCGGGAGAGTGCGAATGCATCTTTGCAGAATACGAGTAAACAGCTTGTGACGACGAAGGATTCCGTGCGGGCTGCGCTGGAGAATTTGAACAGCCTGTCTCAGATCAACGGCATGGCATCGGCGATTCTGGATATTGCCAACCAGACGAACCTTTTGTCCATCAATGCGGCCATAGAGGCGGCAAGATCCGGTGAGATGGGCAGAGGCTTTGCCGTAGTGGCGGGTGAGATCAGCAAGCTGGCGGAGACTTCCAAGGAAACCGCGGAACATATTCAGAAAGTGTGTGAAGCATCCAATGACAGCATCGGCGAAGTGAACCAGTGTATGTCAACGATCTTAAAGTATATGGAAGGAGAGGTATTGGAAAGTTTTGGAGATTTTGCCGAGAAATCCAATGATTACAGCGCCTCGGTGGAAGCGATCAAGAACGATGTCGAGAAGCTGAGAGACTTTGTCAGAGGACTCCAGACATCCATATCGCAGATTTTCGATAATGTCATGGATGTGAAAAACCTGTCCGGCCAGAACAACATGGCGATTAATGAAATTGTCAGGAAGAGCGAAAGGACAGAAGAAATAGCAGTTGAGATCCAGAACCAGGCGGAAGAAAACAGGGAAATGGCCGACAGCCTGGAAGATATTGTGGCCGGGTTTACACTGGATTGATCATATCAGAGGGATTTATTTATGCACCAGACCGCAGTTTTGTAGTCTGGTGCTGTTTTAATGGATGAAAGAAGTTTGCAAACTTCAGATGCAGGTGTTAATATAAGATATAAGGGTTTCAAGGAAATTACGAAAGGAACAGAAAGATATGGAAAAGATTCTGATCATTGACGACAGCCCGTTGCAGGCGGCACAGTTAAGTGATATTTTGAGCGACGAATATGAGATTGAGACCGAGCAGTCGGCGGAGGCCGGGTTCGAGCTTGCGCGGGCGGGGAATTACTCTCTGATCCTGCTGGATGTTGTTATGCCGGGAATGGACGGTTTTACATTGTTGAAGATTCTGCAGGAAGAGAATAACACGAAGACGGTGCCGGTCATCATGATCACTGCGCTTTCGGATATCGAGCATGAACAGCGCGGACTTACACTGGGCGCGGTCGATTATATCAGTAAGCCTTTCAGCCCGTTGATCGTTAAGGCGAGGGTGGATACCCATATCAAGCTGTACAACTACCGCAGGCAGGTCGAACGGCAGTCGAAGACGGATCAGATGACGGGGATCGCCAACAGACGCCGGCATGACGAGTACAGTGTGGAGAAGTGGAAAGAATCGGTTCGCCTGCGCACACCGTTTTCTATCTGTATGTTTGATATCGATCACTTTAAATCTTTCAATGATACTTTCGGGCATCCGGCAGGCGACAGGGTCATTGCCTCGGTTGCGAAGACAATCGCTTCCTATCTGCACCGCAGCACGGACTTTTTTGCACGCTACGGGGGAGAGGAATTCGTGGCGATCCTTCTTGGCGACGATTCGGACAGAGTATTTGAGTACATCAAGACAATCCGTCAGGCGGTGGAAGATCTTCATATACCGCACAATCCGGCGGTCTCTGAGTGGGTTACGGTCAGTATCGGCGGTATTACCATCATACCCGATGCGGAAAAGTCCTATGATTTTTATCTGAAGATAGCGGATGCCATGCTGTATGATGCCAAGAAGTTTGGCCGTAACAGGGTTGTATGGGCGGATGAGCGGATCAAGCAGTTATACGAGAAATAAATTTAAAAAGCAGGAAAGACTGCGGAGCATATCGGCGCGGGGCCACGGTTGTTGGTCTGGCGCCGTTTTCGAATGGATAGTTTTATTGAAAATAAAGGGGGCGTATGCTACAATGGAACGAACAGCAATTATGAAAAAAAGACGAGTGGAAGGAACGAACGACATATGAAGAATATAAGAAGAATTGTGACACCTCTGTGCATGGCGGCAGCCGTGACAGCGTCTGTGACAGGCTGCGGCAGTAAGGGGCCGCTGGATCCGGGCGATCCGGTTTCGCTGACGATCTGGCATTATTACAATGGATCCCAGCAGGCGGCATTTGATGTGCTGGTGGAAGAGTTTAATGAAACGGTCGGCCGGGAGAAAGGGATTTACGTGCAGAGCTACAGTCAGGGATCGGTTTCTGATCTGGAGACGGCAGTGCGTGATTCCATCAACGGTACGGTGGGAGCAGATGAAATGCCGGATATTTTCTCCTCTTATGCGGATACGGCTTATGAGGTGGAGCAGGTGGGCGCTCTGGCGAATCTGTCTGAGTATCTGGATAAAGAAGAGCTGGAGAAATACGTGGATTCTTACATAGCGGAGGGTTGTATCGCCGCGGACGGCACACTGCGGATCTTTCCCACGGCGAAGTCCACGGAGATCATGATGATCAATAAGACGGACTGGGAACCTTTTGCGGTAGCCACAGGGGCGTCTCTGGAGGACCTTAAGACGATCGAGGGCGTGGTCTCTACCGCACAGCTGTATTATGAGTGGACGGATGACCAGACGCCGGATGTGTCGGGTGACGGCATGGCGTTCTACGGAAGAGATGCGGTGGCCAATTATTTCATCATCGGTATGCAGCAGCTGGGTGTGGAGATCTTTCAGGTGGAGAACGGAGCGCTTACGTTAAATACGCCCAAAGAAGAACTGTACCGCCTGTGGGAGAACTATTATGTGCCGATGGTGAAGGGGTATTTCGGCGCTTACGGTTCTTTCCGTTCCGATGATGTAAAGACGGGCGATCTGCTGGCCTATACGGGCTCTACGACTTCCGCCATGTATTTTCCGGATCAGGTGGAGCTGGACGACGGCAGCCGCACCATTGATTATATCGTAACGACGGCTCCCGTCTTTGAGGGTGGTGCGCAGTATGCGGTACAGCAGGGCGCCGGCATGGTGGTCAGCAAGTCCGATGAGAAGCATGAATATGCGGCGGTGGAATTTCTCAAATGGTTCACGGAGGCGGAGAACAATCTGCAGTTCGGTTGTGTGTCCGGTTATCTGCCGGTGACGAAGGAAGCGGGCAGTGTGGAGAAGCTGGATCAGGTGATCGCGGAGCATGAGCTGGAAGTGGCGCCCAAGACGTATGACTGCCTGACCACGATCTTCAACGAAATGGAAGGCATGACTTTATATACGAATAAGAGTTTTGAGAACGGTTCTGCTGCCAGAAAGGTGCTGGAGTATCATCTTGCAGACCAGGCGGCCGCCGACCGGGCAGTGGTAGCTGCCGCTCTGGAGGAGGGTAAAAGTCTGGAGGAGGCGTCTGCTTCGTATGTGTCGCAGGAGGCTTTCGAAACATGGTACGCTGCTTTTTGCGAAGCATTGAGCAGTGCAGTTGGCGAGTAAAAAGATCACGATTGAGGGATAGCGGGATATGTCCCGCGTTATCCGTGTAGAGGTGACATGAAAGACAGAAGTCGAAAAAAGAAAAAAACAAGTATATTCAGGATCTTTCTGATTCCTCTGATCGTGATCATGCTGGTACAGAGTATGATCACCATCGGTACGCTGATCGTTCGAAGGACGGCGGGGATGCTGCAGGAGTATTCCGGCGGCATGATGATCCGTCTTGTGGAAAACCGGAAAGTGATCCTGCAGAATGATATGATCCAGCGCTGGGCAGCTGTCTGTGGGCAGGAGGGCACTCTTCACAAACTGCTGGAGCAGTTCCTGACCGACAGGAATATGGAGCTGGAGCAGGTACTGAACTCGGATGAGATGAAGGATGAACTGCTCGAACAGCTCTTTCCGGAATGCCTCAATATGCTGCAGGGCAGTACCACGACAGGCATATTCGTAGTTCTGACGGGAGAAGACATGCAGGCGAAGGCGGATTATGACGGGTTTTTTATCAGGGATTCCGATCCGGATATCAATCCTGCCAATTACACGGATCTTTTGTTGGAGCGGGGAGGCAAACATTTGTCGAGGGAGTGGAATATTCCCCTCGATACCGCCTGGACGACGCATTTTCATATGGACGGCGAGGGACACAGCGAGAACGACAGCTTTTTCTATGAGCCGTGGAAGGCGGGAGAGGCATATCCGGATGCGGATACCGTGAATCTGGGTTACTGGTCCATGCCTTTTTCACTGGAAAAGAAGATGGCGGATTCTTATCGGATGATCACTTATTCACTGCCGCTGCGGTATGAGGGGCAGGTATACGGCGTGCTTGGGGTAGAGGTTTCCGAGCAGCGGTTTGCGGATTATTTTCCGGTTGCGGAGTTGAATGATTCCCAGCAGTCCGGTTATATGCTGGCGGTGGAGCAGGAGGACGGCAGTTATCTTCCTTTGATGGGAAAAGGGGTTCTCTATGATCTGGTCTGTTCTGCGAATGACAGATTTTTCCTGGAGGAGACGAGGCATGAGAATCTGACGCTGGTGCAGGAGGCAAGGCTGAACAAGCAGAAGATTCACGCGGTTGTCTGTCCGCTGAAGCTGTACAGCAACAATGTACCTTACAAGAATACGCAGTGGGTGCTTCTGGGTCTGAACACGGAGGATGAGCTTTTTGGCATAAGCCGTCAGCTTTATGTGTGGATGGTGGCGGCGGTCCTGCTTGGCTTGGTCTTCGGGGTGATCGGTATCTATATCCTGGTGAAATATCTGACCAGGCCGGTAGAACAGCTGATGGCATGTATCAGCAGAGGAAATGAGGGACTTTTGGAATTTAAGGATTCCAATATTCTGGAAGTGGACGCGCTCTATGATGTGGTGAAGGAGCTGACGGATAACCAGAAAGAGGCTGCAAATATACTGCTGGAGGAGAAGGAGCGCTACCGGGTGGCTTTAGAGTCCAGCAAGGATATGTTCTTCTCCTATGATATCCAGAATCATATGCTGGATATTGTCAATCATCAGACGATGAGCGGTCAATGGCCGTGCGATGAATTTGAGAGCGGTTTTATCAATCCGCAGTATATCTACGATATGGACCGGGAGCTGGTGGTCAACGCACTGCAGAAGAGGGAAGACAGGCTGTATGTCGAATTTCGTATCAAATGGCTTGATGATGCAGATTATAAGTGGGTAGCGCTGTCCGGGAAGACGGTTTATGACACAGACGGCGCGCGTCGAAAGATCATGGGCAGCATCCGCGATATACAGGAAGAGAAAGCGCGGGAGGCGGAACAGCTCAGAAGAAGTTCGACGGACGGCATCACCGGGCTCTATTCTTTCAGCGCGGGCAGCAGCATGATACAGGAATGCCGCAAAACGAAAAATGACGGCGTGATGGTCAATATGCTTTTGACCAGATTGAAAGAGATCAACGAGAAGAACGGTATCGTGTTCGGAGACATGATCCTGGAAGAGCTGGGCGGGCTGACGGCCGGCTGCTGTCGGGAATTTGGCAACAAGGACGGCAGACGGATCGTGGCGATGCGTCTTGACGGCGACGAGTTCACGGTCTGGATGGAAGATCGGTCGGAGGCGGAGGCAGCAGTCTTTGTGGAAAGGCTGCTTGATAAGATCGCGGCCAGCTTTGAAGCCGAGATGTTCAATGTGGATGTGCATGTGGGTATGGCCGCCGCACAGGAGGATCTGACCAGTGAGAAACTGATCTGCATGGCGAAACATGCCCAGAGTTTTGTAGTTCCCGGCGTGACGAAACGATATTTTTCCTACGGTGATATTCCGCTGGAGGAGCGGCAGGGATTACCGCCGCTGCTGGGACGTGATATCAGCACGCTGGATTATGGCGAGGATGTCAGCCTGGTATCGCTGGCTCTTAACCTGTTTGGCAAGGGGGCTGATTTCCCGGCGCAGATGAAGCTGATCCTGTGCAAGATCGGCAGATTTTATCATGCGAGCGATGTGCTGGTCTCTGTGCTGCGTTCGGATTTCAGTTCCAATTATCTGGATTATCAGTGGCATAAAGGCGGCGGAATGACCGCAGAGAATGTGAGACCGTACAGCCAGGAAGAGCGGGATATCTTCTATAAGTGGCTGGGCCAGAATGAGCTGCGCTATCTGTCGGAAGAGGAAAGCGGAGACGAGATCATTCAGCGGTTTTTGGGTATTATGCCCGGCCGGCACGGTATCGTGCTGCCCATGTATGACAATGGGGATTACATGGGAAATATCTGTATTGTGGGGATCGAGAAGTCGCTGCTTGACAACAGCGAGGAATACCAGAATCTGGCGGAGCTGGGCAGAGTCATTCAGAGCCAGCTGACGCAGAAACAGCATGATATTGCCAGCAAGGCCAAGTCGGAGTTTCTGTCCCGTATGAGCCATGAAATCCGTACTCCCATGAACGGTATCATCGGTATGACGGCGATTGCCCTTCAGAAGGAGCAGAGCCAGGAGCGCGTCATGGATTGTCTACAGAAGATCCAGTCCTCCGCCAATTATCTGCTGGGATTAATCAACGACATTCTCGATATGTCCAAGATTGAAAGCGGTAAAATGAAGCTGGAGCCCTTTGATTTTGATATGCGCGAGATGCTGGACACCATCCGGGAGCTCGTGATGCCCCAGATGACGGCAAAAAAG
>VSOD01000171.1 GCA_009774655.1 Lachnospiraceae bacterium | reverse complement strand
GCTTAAAGATAATATAGACAATGATCGTTCCGATCACGTTAAAAATCAAATGAATGGCCGCCGCCCTCTTGGCATCCTTCTTACCGTTTAAAGAAGCCAGCACCGCGGAAGTACAGGCGCCGATATTACAGCCCAGAATAATATACATACCGATATCCATTCCCATCAGCCCCTGGTTCGCGAGCAGAACCATGATACTGACGGTGACGGAAGAACTCTGGATGATGGCGGTCAGCACGGCACCCAGAATAACTGCCAAAAAAGGCGTCCTCAAAGAAGCGAACATATGTACTACTGCAGGAGAATCCTTCATGCCCGACATGGCGCCCGACATCGTGCTCAGCCCCATGAACAGCACCCCGAAGCCGATGATGACCTCTCCCCAGCGGGACAGCTTCTCCTTCTTACAAAACATAACGATCAGTACACCCGTCAGCAGAATGACCGGAGCCGCCTTCTCCAGCTTAAACGAGACCAGAAGCGCTGTCACGGTCGTACCGATATTCGCCCCGAAGATCACGCCGGCCGCCTGTGTCAGCGTCATCAGCCCGGAATTAACGAAACTGACTACCATCACGGTACACGCCGAGGAAGACTGGATCACAGCCGTAAAAAAGATACCCACGAGGATACCCGTAAACCTGTTTGTAGTCAGTTTCTCCAGTATGCCTCTCAGTTTCGCCCCGGCAACCTTCTCAATGCTGTCGCTCATAATACGCATGCCGTACAGGAAAAGCCCCAGGCCGCCTGCCAGGGAAAGTATGATCGTTGGATTCATTTGTATAAGATTTCCTTCCTACTATGTAAGTTTATCAAGAAGAATGTTTCACAGGCAGTATACACCCGCTACTATCCATTCTATCGAAAATAAACTTTACTGGCAAGCCCTAAACGCCACACGGGCCAAGAATTATTCAAACTCTGCAACAAAATCCTTAAAGTCCGCTGTCCCTCCATCCTCTCTTTCTTCGTTATAGGAAAAAATCCCGATCCGCGCGCCCACAAACACGGACAGGGAGTAAACCAGTGCAAGCTCCCTGCCAAGAACACAGTACTGCTCTCCATCCAGACTGTAGGAAAACACGGCCGTCTCTTCTTCGCTTCCCCAGCTGTCATACCGGAAATCTATTCTCAAAAAAACCTGCCCGGCAGAAAACGGCAGCTCATATTCCTTTACCGCATACCACTCATCCAGTGCCCCCAGGTCTCCTCTGCGTGTCAACTCATACGGCGCATTCTCACCGTCACGGCACTGCATCACGATACTCCGTTTGCCCTTTTTCTGACGGACGCCAATCTGTCCGTATTTTTCCAGAAAAACACACAGGCCGGCATAATCTCCGTCCTTCATGCCGTCACATTCCAGCCTTACACTGAACCGGCTGTAAGGCGCCCGCGTTCTCTGTGTCAGCGTATTTCTTGCATAGAACAGATTCTTTGCCATGCTCCTGTTTTTCAGCCGCAGATAGCCCGGTCGCTCCGTAAAAGACCATGCGGCTGGATCCGGCGCGTGGTTCCACTGCCATACCTTTTTCAGCGTGTTCTCCGAATGGCTGAACTGATCGCTTTGTATGATCTTCCCCGTAACCGTTTCCACACAGGGAACTTCCAGCTGCGCCGGAACCTTTCCGTTCACTCCGATCACCGGCCATTCTTCTTCCCAGACAGCCGGCATCAGGAACGGCACTCTTCCGACCGCGCCGCTGTCCTGAAACATCATCGCATACCAGTTCCCGCAGGCGTCGTCAAAAAGCACCCCCTGTGCGATCCCTCTGCCGGGCAGACTCCCGTCATCGCTCAGGATCACTTTTCTCTCATAAGGTCCCATCAGGTTTCTGGAACGATAACAGACTTCTCTGCGTATACCTGTCTGCGTCTCCGTATCTGCTGGCCATTCGACAAACAGCAGATAAATCCATCCGTCTTTCACATAGGCCCGGCATCCTTCACAGCGCAGTCGCATCCCTTCCGCCGGCGCATGAAAAAGCACACGATCCGACTGCTCTACGATACCGGTAAGATCCTCATTTAATTCCACGATCCTTATCTCGCCGTTGCCGTAAACCAGATAGACCCTGTCTTCCCAGCGTAAAAATGACATGTCATGATATACGCAGTCCAGCTCTATCCTGTCCCAATCACTTTTCTCGATATCGTCTGTGGAAAACAGGTATGTCTTTTTCATATCATGACAGACGAAACAGGCGTAAAAACGCCCCTCATGGAACATCAAGCTGGTCGCCCACTGCCCCTTTCCGTATGCATGTCTGCCATTTTCCAGACGGTAAACAGCATTGTCGGAAACTTCTGTACAGATATAAGAGACAATCTCCCAATGCTGCAGATCCCCTGACTTTAAAACCGGCGCAGCGGGCATATAAAACATGGTCGTGGAAACCATATAAAAGTCCGTACCGACCCGGATCACATCCGGATCCGGCATATCGGCATGAAACAATGGATTTTGTATTCTCATTCTAAACCTCCCTTACAACAACCTGCGGCAAAACCGCTTCCGGCCAAATCAGGCAATGTCATCCGCCCCAGGCCGCGCCGGCCACAATGTCCATATCAAGCTGCGCCTTCAACCCCGCCACCCCGTCGAATTTCATCTCCGGGCGGCGGAAGGCCAGCAGCTGCACGCTGATATCCCTGCCGTAGAGATCTCCGTCGAAGTCATACAGATAAGTCTCCACACCCATCATCTGTCTGTCGCTTACCGTGGGCTTGCAGCCTACGTTAGAGATGCCCTTATAGTCCACGCCGTCTACGGCGACTCTCGCATAGTAGACGCCGTTCGGCGGCAGCAGCTTGTCCGCTTCCGGCAGCAGATTGGCCGTTGGCATCCCCAGAGTACGTCCCAGCCGCATACCGTGCTCCACATTGCCCGTCACGCTGTACGGTACACCCAGCATACGGGCGGCCGCTTCCATTTCTCCTCTGCGGACGGCTTCCCGCACTCTGGTGGAGCTAACTTCCTCTCCGTCCACCATCACCTTGTCGATCAGTTCCACCTGATAGCCGTACTCGTCCGCATGGCGGGCAAGAAGGGCGTAGTCACCCGCTCCCTTTTTGCCAAAGGACAGATCCGGTCCGGCGCAAAGATAAGCCGCCTGCATCTGCTCTGCCAGATACCGGCGCACGAACTCCTCCGGCTCGGTGGCCGCCGTCTCCGGATTCAGGGGGAATTCGATCAGCACATCCACCCCCATCTGCCGGAAGATACGCCGTTTCTCTTCCCGGGTAGTCAGTTCCTTCTCCTCACCGCCGAAAAAGGCCGCCGCCGACATGTCGAAAGTAAACACAGTGGCCAGAAGTCCTCTGCGCTTCTGCTCCATGATCTTGTGAATCAGCGCCCGGTGCCCCAGATGTACGCCGTCGAATTTGCCGAGCGCGACGGCGCTCCGTCCAGGCAGCCCAAACACTGTCGTCTGTTCTATGATCTGCATAATCACCTCTCAAGAAACATCCTGACCGGTTTTATAACATCCGTTTCTTTATAATACCGGTATATTCCGTAAAACCTGCCTGTCCGGTCATAAACCCGCAGCTGCTGCGCATCGGCAAACTCCGTCTCCCCGGCCTGCCGCTCCAGCTGGTCCATCGTGAGAACATTGCCGTTCTCCGCCATCCGCTGTCCGGCCGCTGTCACCGTGACTGCCCGATCTTTTTCAAACACGGTGTCCGGTTTTATAATAACAGTGGATATTTTATCTTCATCCCGCAGTTTTTCCAGCTGCTCCAGTGTCAACGCCTCTTCGATCCCAAAGATGCCCACCCGGCTGCGCGTCAGTGATTCCATGGCACCGCCGCATCCCAGCTGCTCCCCGATATCGTAACAGAGGGTTCTGATATATGTTCCCTTGGAACAGACGACCCGCATCCGAACAAGCGGCAGCTCCAGCGCAAGGATCTCAATCTCCCTGATCTTTACCCGCCTCGCCCTGCGCTCGACTTCCCGGCCTTCCCTTGCCAGCTCATACAGCTTCCTGCCGTTCACTTTCAGGGCCGAGTACATGGGCGGGATCTGGTCATAGTCTCCCACAAAGCCAAGGACAGCAGCCTTTACCGCTTCCGGATCCAGGCGCTGTGCCTCTCCCGCCGGACACTGCCTTAAGATGCATCCGCTCATATCCTGGGTATCGGTGGTCACGCCCAGACGCAGGACGGCGATATATTCCTTGTCCCAGTCCGTCAGCATGTCACAGAGTTTTGTGCCCGAACCCAAACATACAGGAAGCACGCCGACCGCATCCGGGTCGAGTGTTCCTGTATGCCCGATCTTTTTCATTTTACAGATTCCACGGAGTCTGGCCACTACATCGTGGGATGTGTAGCCCGCCTCCTTATATACGTTCATGATTCCGTTATACATATCAGATTCCGTACCTTCAAATCTCCTTCTTTAATAATATCCGCTATTCTATATTCAGCTGCTCTGCGATACCGATGGCCAGATTGTTGATATTATCATGATATGTACCGTTCATCGTGCATCCGGCCGCCCGGACATGTCCGCCGCCGCCGAATCGCATCGCCACGGCTGCCACATCGACACGGCCTTTGGAGCGCATGCTGATCTTATATTCCAGTGTCCGTATCTCGTACATGAAGATGGCGCATTCCACACCTTTCACCGCCAGCAGCTGGTTCACGATTCCGTCCAGATCCTGCGGCGTCACCTGATAGAAATCCATCATCCGTCTGGATACCATACTGACAATACACTTGTCATGCATAAACCGGACACTCTCCAGAATCGCCCTTCCCATGATCTGTGTCTGCACATAAGTCTTCTCATAGAAGGTGTCATCAATGATTTTTGAAAAATCGAATCCAAATTTAATTAATTCCGACACCACCTGCAGCGTATGCGGCGCCGTATTGGAATAGCGCAGCACGCCCGTATCGTGGATAATACCGATATAGAGCGCCCTGGCAATCTCTTCATCCAACGCTGCCGGATCCATCAAATCGTACAGAAGTTCCGCCGTAGAGCTTCTCTCCGGCTCAACGATCCTTACATCCCCGCAGCCCGGATTGCTGATATGGTGGTCGATGTTGATCTTCTTACGCGCCTTCTCATAAAGAACACGTACCTCTCCCAACCGGTCGTCCGCACAGTCCAGTACAATAAAAACATCATATATTTTACCAGTATCTACATTGTTAAATTCTGATTTAATGTCTTCAATATGGCTGATGCAGTCAAATATCTCCGCCGGTTTCTCCAGATACACATCAACTTCTGCCTCCGGCAGTTCCTTTTTCAAGTAAAGATACAATCCCATAACCGAGCCGACACAATCTCCATCCGGCCTGATATGTCCGCTGACCGCTATCGATCCTGCATTTCTTACTTCCTCTGTTATTCTAATCATTTATATCTCTTCCTTTCGCCTGCCCCGGGATCCGACAGGATCACCGCAGTTCTACGTCTTCTGCACGCTCTCCGGCATCACTGCTCTCCCTGCTGATCACTTCGTCTATCTTCCTGGACATATCCACCCCGTAGGCGATGGACTGATCCATAATAAAAGTCACCTGCGGCGTATTGCGCAGATTGATCGTTCTGGCCAGACGACTGCGGATATACCCTTCCGCACTTGTAAGCCCGGCCAACGTATCTGACTGCGCGTTTTCATCTCCCAGCACACTGATCCATGCCTTACAGGTCTTCAAGTCCGGTGCTACCTCCACGGCCACCACCGAAGTCATCGGGGCGATCCTCGGATCCTTGATCTCACTCCTGATGACTTCCGCCAGCACGCGCTGCACTTCTCCGTTGATCCTGGTATTTTTCACACTGTTCTTACGCATATGCCAGACTCCTTTCTATACATCGTTGCCACTTCCGGTGAAATGTCCTCCCCACTGTACAGGCCTTCGCCGGCCTGTCAGCACCGTTCTTCCGGTCAGCGGGGCACTTCCACCATAATATATGCTTCTACGATATCCAGCTCCTGCATCTTGTCGAAACCGTCAAACACAAGGCCGCACTCGAATCCGGCTTTTACTTCCTTCACATCGTCCTTGAAACGCTTTAAGGAAGCCAGCGCACCTTCGTAAATCTGCTCGCCTTCTCTTGTGATACGGATCTTGGCGCCTCTCTGGAATTCGCCGTCCAGTACATAAGAACCGGCGATATTGCCGATTGCAGAGGCCTTGAAGATCTGACGTACTTCCGCATGACCGATCACCTTCTCCTCGAAAATCGGATCCAGCATACCCTTCATGGCTGCCTCGATATCCTCGATTGCCTGATAGATGACCTTGTACAGTCTCACGTCCACGCCCTCCCGCTCTGCCACAGCCTTGGCCGTGGTATCCGGACGCACATTGAAACCGATGATAATAGCCGATGATGCGGAAGCCAGAGACACATCGGACTCATTGATGGCCCCCACGCCTCCGTGAATACATTTCACCACAACTTCCTCGTTGGACAGTTTCATCAGGCTCTGTTTTACTGCCTCCACACTACCCTGAACATCCGCCTTAACGATCAGGTTCAGCTCTTTCAGATTACCTTCCTGAATCTGGTTGAACAGATCGTCCAGGGACATTCTCGTCCTCGTATCTGCAAGCATCTCTTCCTTATGCTGTGCCATATAAGTCTCCGCATAAGATTTCGCGCTCTTGTCATTTTCATGCACGATAAATACTTCGCCCGCGCTCGGTACATCGGACAGACCGAGAATCTCCACAGGTGTGGAAGGCTTTGCCTCTTTTACTCTTCTGCCCTTATCGTCGATCATCGCCCTTACTTTGCCGTGGCTCGATCCGGCGGAAATGAAATCTCCCACATGCAGCGTACCCTTCTGTACGAGCACCGTCGCCACGGGACCCCGGCCTTTGTCAAGCTCTGCCTCGATCACCAGACCTCTCGCATTCCTGTCGGGATTCGCCTTCAGTTCCAGAATCTCCGCTGTCAGAAGGATCGTCTCAAGCAGGTTCTCAAGCCCCTCTCCGGACTTGGCCGATACCGGAACAAACTCCGTGGATCCGCCCCAGTCTACCGGGATCAGTTCATATTCCGTCATCTCCTGTTTCACCCGGTCAATGTTCGCATTGGGCTTATCAATCTTGTTGACGGCAACGATGATCTCGATCCCCGCCGCCTTGGCGTGATTAATAGCCTCCACCGTCTGGGGCATAACGCCGTCGTCCGCAGCCACAACAAGCACCGCGATATCGGTAGAGTTGGCGCCGCGCATGCGCATTGCCGTAAATGCCTCATGGCCCGGCGTATCCAGGAAGGTGATGCTCTGTCCGTTCACCGTCACGGTATAAGCACCGATGGCCTGCGTGATACCGCCTGCCTCCTTATCCGTCACATTGGTCTTACGGATCGCATCCAACAGGGATGTCTTACCATGGTCTACATGCCCCATAACACAGATAACGGGCGGTCTGCTGACCATCGCGCTCTCGTCTTCTTCGTCCTCCCTGAGCAGTTCCTCGATCACGTCTACCTTGACTTCCTTCTCGCAGATGATCTCATACTCGATCGCGATATTCTCCGCGTCCTCGTAGCTGACCTCGGAATTCAGGGTCACGATCTTTCCCTGCAGGAAAAGTTTCTTGATGATCACAGACGGCTGGATCTTCATCTTATCCGCCAGCTCTTTGATGGTCAGCGAATCGGGAACCGTGATCACTTTGATCTGTTCTTCTACCTTATCTTCTGCCTTCTTCTCCGGCTTGATGAAACGACCTGCCTTATTGCGGTTCTTTACCGCTGCGTCGTCCTCTTCATAAATCAGGTCTTTCTTCGAGCGTTTGTCTCTGTCCTGATTTACCCTGCGTTTCTCTTCCTCTCTGTGCTTCTCCGCATCCTTGGCAGAGGTTTCAGGCATAAAGCTCTTCTGACCGTTATTTTTCTTAAATCGATTGTCCTGTCCGCCATTGCCTCTTCCAGAGCGGTCAAAACCGCCGCCGCTCCTGTTAGGGCCTGCACCAGGGCCACCGCTTTTGCGATCCCCCTGATTGTTGTTATAAGGCGGCCTGCCCTGTCCGCCAGGTCTGCGATTATCCCGGTTATCCCGGCCTTCTCCGTCTCTGGACCGTCTTTGCTCCTGCGGCCCTCTGGCAGTCTGTGCAGCGCCTGCGTTCGCGTTTGCACTTGCCTTCTCGCGCTCCCGCTCTTTCTCGCGTTCACGCTCTCTTTCCCGTTCTCTTTCAAGTTCTCTCTCCCGTTCACGCTCTCTCTTCTCCTGCTGGCGCTGTTCCAGTCTGCGCTCCTGCTGCTGCCTCTGACGCACTTCATAAGGCTCCGCCGTAACAGGAATCGGCTTCTGGGTCGGTCTGATGATCTTATGCGGCGCATTCTGCACCTGAACCGGACGGCCGCCGTTGCCTGACACTCTCCTGTCCCGGTCTCTGTCATTGTTGTTCCTGCGGCCGCCGTTACCATTGCCGCCGCCATGCGCCTGACGCTGGCCATTACCCTGTGACAGACGCTGCAACAGTCCTCAATGCTGAATCTAATGCTGTGGGTAGCTGACTAAAATAATAT